>CAZOQY010000075.1:0-12176 GCA_964581835.1 uncultured Streptomycetaceae bacterium
TCGCGACCTCAACCTTGGCAAGGTTGCGCTCTACCAACTGAGCTATTCCCGCGTTTCGTAAGACAAATTATACGTCAGCTGCCCCTGCTCCGGCAATCGCCTATTGCGGCGGCTTGCGCCACGCCTGAGGCAACGCAACTTTCAGATAGTACGCCATCGAGAGCAGCGTCAGCAGCGCTGCAATGTAGATCAGCCAGGTGCCCCACAGCAGCGGATCGAAGGCGCCGATACGATCGTGGTAGAGCAACAGCGGAATCGCCACCATCTGGGAGGCGGTCTTGATCTTGCCGAGAAAGGACACGGCGACGCTCTTCCCGGCGCCGATCTGGGCCATCCATTCGCGCAGGGCCGAAATCGCGATCTCGCGTCCGATGATGATGAGCGCGACGATTCCATCCACCCTTTCAAGCTGGACCAGGGTGATCAGCGCGGCTGCCACCATAAGCTTGTCCGCGACGGGGTCGAGAAAAGCGCCGAAGGCGGACATCTGGTTGAGCTTCCGGGCAAGCCAGCCGTCGAGCCAGTCGGTGATGGCGGCGACCGTGAAGAGGACGGTCGCGACCAGGTTCTGGTTGGGCTCGGACACCCAGCTTTCCTCGAAGTAGAAGATGCCGACGAATAGCGGGATCAGGACGATCCGCAGCCAGGTCAGCAGGTTGGGCAGGTTGAGGGGCATGATCAGGGGCTAGTGGAGTTCATGATAAATCTTTTCCGCGAGCTCGCGGCTGATACCTTCGACCTGCGCCAGTTCCTCCACGCTGGCGGACAGCACCCCGCGCAACCCGCCGAAGCGGGCCAGCAGGCGCTGCCGGCGCTTGGATCCGATGCCGGGTATTTTCTCGAGTGACGAAGTATTGCGTGCCTTGCCGCGGCGGGCCCGATGCCCCTGGATGGCAAAGCGATGCGCCTCGTCGCGGATCTGCTGCACCAGGTGAAGCCCCGGATGCTCGGCACCGAGCACGAGCGGCTCGCCACGGTTGGCGGGCAACAGCCGTTCCAGGCCCGGGCGGCGCTCCTCGCCTTTCGCGACCGCCACGAGCGCGACATCACTCATGCCGAGTTCCGCCAGCACCTCGACCGCCACCGTAAGTTGCCCTTTGCCGCCGTCGACCAGCACCAGGTCCGGCACCTTGCCCTCACCCGCCACGATCCGGCGGTAGCGTCTCGTCAGCGCTTCGCGCATGGCCGCGTAATCATCGCCCGGCTCGATGCCGCCGATGTTGAAACGGCGGTACTCGCTCTTCTGCAGCGCAGACCGGTCGTAGACCACACAGGAAGCGACAGCCGCTTCTCCCATGGTGTGGCTGATATCGAAGCACTCGATGCGCTGAGCCGTTTCGGGCAATTCGAGCGCCTGTTGCAGCGCCGTCAGCCGCGTTTCCTGGGTCGCCTGCAGGCCCAGCGCCTGGCCTGCGCCCAGTTCGGCATTGCGCTGCGCCATTTCGAGCCAGGCCCTGCGGCCGCCGACCGGGTTCGCGTGGATCCTCACCTTGCGGCCGGCACGTTCGGACAGCAGTTGCTCGAGCGGCTCGACGCTGATCTGCGCGCCGGCGACAATCTGTGGCGGCACGCCCTGCTGAAGGTAATGCTGCTGGATGAAGGCCTCGATCACTTGCGCGGAATCGGACTCCTCGGCATTTCTCGGGAAAAAATTCTTGTCGCCGAGGTGGCGGCCGCCCCGGATCATGACCAGGTTGACGCAAACGATGCCCGCGGCACGGCCGCACGCGATGACGTCGGCGTCATCACCCTCCCCGCTCACGAACTGGCGTTCCCGCACCTTGTGCAGGGCGGCAATACGGTCGCGGAACACCGCGGCCTCCTCGTAGCGGGTTCGTTCGGAAGCATCATTCATGCGTGCTTCGAGCCGCTCGATCACCTCGTCTTCCTTGCCCGAAAGAAACAGCTCGGCTCCCTTGACGTCTTCTGCGTAGTCATCCGCGCCGACCAATCCAACGCAAGGACCGGTGCAACGCTGTATCTGGTGCAGCAGGCACGGGCGCGAGCGGTTGACGAAGACGGTGTCCTCGCAGGTGCGGATACGGAACACCTTTTGCAGGAGCTGAATGCTCTCGCGCACGGCGCCTGCGTTGGGGAACGGGCCGTAATAGCGGTGGCGCTTGTCGAGACTGCCCCTGTGGAAGCCCAGGCGTGGATAGGCGTGGCCGGAAATGACGAGATAGGGATAGGTCTTGTCGTCGCGAAAGAGAATGTTGTAGCGGGGAGCGAGCGCCTTGATCAGGTTGCTTTCCAGCAGCAGGGCTTCCGCCTCGGAACGGGTGACGGTGGTTTCCAGCGCGGTCACCTGCCCGAGCATGAGTTGTATTCGCGGTGACAGGCCACCGGTTTTCTGGAAATAGGAAGAAACGCGCTTCCTGAGGTCCAGCGCCTTGCCGACGTACAGCACGTCGCCCGCGTCGTTCAGCATGCGGTAGACACCGGGCAAATGCGGCAGGCCGGCAATGAGGGGAGCAGGATCGAACGACACGTCGGGTTATAAGGGTTATCGACGCGGCCGGCGGCCGGGGGCACGGATGGCCTCGAATACGTCCCGGAACATTTCCGTGGTGAGCCTGCGCGTCTGCGTATTGTAGCGGCTGCAGTGATAACTGTCGTAGAGCAGCAGGCCGCGAGGCAGAAGATGCCGCGCGCCGTGGCGAAAGCGACAGCTGGAGCGCTTCATGCCCAGCGCCATCAACACGGCATCGTGGGCGATCGTGCCCAGGGCCAGTATCGTGGCGCCGCGCGCCAGCAGGCCGATTTCCGCGGCGAGGTAGCCATTGCAACGGCGAACCTCGTCGGGCAGTGGCCGGTTGGCGGGCGGCAAACATTTAACGGCATTGGTGATGCGGCAGCCCTTAAGACGCAATCCGTCGGATGCGCTTGTCGACACGGGACGACTGGCATAGCCATAGCGGTGCAGGGTGTCATAGAGGAGGATGCCGGCATGGTCACCGGTGAACGGCCGGCCGGTGCGGTTGGCCCCATGCAGACCGGGCGCCAGGCCGACGATCAGCAATCGGGCACGCGCCGCCCCGAACGGCGCGACCGGGCGCGCATGATAATCCGGGTGAACGTCCCCTACCCGGTCCAGGTATTGCGCCAGCCGCGGGCAACGGCGGCAATTCGTTGAAAATTCTCGCATTAATCCAATCGCTTAGTGTAGAATGGCGCCCTTTTTCGGGGCAAGGTAGAGACATGGCTAAAGTTCTGGCAACCGAAGTCCGCGCCGGCAACCTGATCGAGTGGGAGAAGCGCGTCTGGCGCGTGCTGAAGTCCCACCACGTCCACGTCGGCGGTCGCGGCGGCGCCTTCATGCAGGTGGAGATGAAGGACATCGAATCCGGCACCAAGCGCAACGAGCGCATCCGCACCGAGGACAAGATCGAGCGCGCGCACGTCGACCAGCGCGAAATGCAGTACCTCTACAGCGACGCCAGCGGTTACGTGTTCATGGACAAGGAATCGTTCGAGCAACTGACCCTGCCCGCGGATTTTCTCGAGGGGCAAGCCGGCTACCTCATGCCCAATGCCGACGTCCAGATCAACTTCCACAACGATCGGCCGATCGGCATACAGATTCCATCCACCGTCGTGCTGACCATCGTGGAAACCGAGCCCAACGTCAAGGGCGGGACCGCGACCGGGTCGTTCAAGCCGGCCAAGACGGATACCGGGGTGACGGTGATGGTGCCCCAGTTCGTCGTCGAGGGCGAGCAAATCAAGGTGAATACCGACACCGGCGATTACATCGAGCGCGCATGAAAGCCTGACGCTGCGGGCCAGGCTTTCATGAACGGACAGCAGCCGGGGTTGTAGACACCGTAACGCGCAACTGGGCTGGTTCAGCCAGCGCTGACAGCGGGCGTCGATCAGGAAATTCCGGACGGAGGCCTGGAATTTCTTGGCCACAGCCGGACCACCGACGTTTTCCGCCCACCACCGCCTCCCCTGAGTTCGGGCTGGAGTGTGGCGTGCCCGATGCCGTAGCGATCGCGCAGCATCGCGCCCGCCGAGGCGAGTATGTCCGGCCACCGCTGCAGGTCATCCAGTTCGATGTGAGCCGACAGCGCGGTCCGGTCGTGGGCAATACTCCAGACGTGCAGGTCGTGCACCGACACCACGCCCGGGAGCTCCGCCAGCGATCGTCCGATCGCCGGCAGTTCCAGTGCGGACGGCACGCCTTCCATCAGCACGTGCAGGGTGTCGCGCAACAACTTCACGGTGCCGACCAGGATCAGCACCGCGATCCCGATCGAGAGTATGGGATCGATGGGCAGCCACCCCGTCGCATAAATCACGGCGCCCGCCAGCAAGGCGGCGAACGAGCTGACGAGGTCTCCCAGGACGTGCAGCAGGGCCGCGCGCGCGCCCATCGTCATCTCGCCGCGGCTCATTATCCAGGCCACCACGATGTTCACCAGCATGCCGATGAACGCGATCAGCATCATGCCCGCCGCCGCGACCGGTCGCGACTCATGCAGGCGGGCTACCGCTTCCACCACCAGGATCAACACGATCCCCAGCATGAGCAGGCTGTTCACCAGTGCGCCGATGACTTCGGCCCGCGCCCAGCCGTAGGTATGGCGGTTGCCCGCGGGCCGCTGCGCCAGCCGGGCCGCAATAGCCGCCAGGCCCAGTGCCAGCGTGTCTGAAAACATGTGGCCGGCGTCACCCAACAGCGCCAGCGAGCCGGTCCACAGCCCCCCGGCCAGCTCGATCAGCGCATAGACGCCCGTGATCGCGAGGGCGATCCCGTATGCGGGCCCGCCGCGATGGTGGGTATGGGTATGATGGTCGCTCACGATAAATGGGCGCTGCTAGCCGAGCGGCAGTTCGCCGTCCCGCAATCCGATTCCGGCAATGGCGTGCAGTGCCTTGCCGTAACGGGTCTCCTCGCGCAGCTTCGTCATGCCCTCGGCCCGCGGCTTGCCGTGCAGGCGCGCGAGCCGCGCCAGGCTCACCGCCGGCATCGAATACGTCAGGCCGGACAACAGTTCGTCAGCCTTCGCGGGATCATTGCACAGCAGCGCCATGTCACAGCCTGCCCCGAGCGCGGCCTGCGCGCGTTCGACTACACCGCCGGCGACGCTGGCGCCTTCCATGCCGAGGTCGTCGCTGAACACGACGCCGCCGAAGCCCAGCCTGCCGCGCAGGATCTGCTTCAACCATATCGCGGAGAAGCCGGCCGGCTGATTGTCCACGGCGGGATAAATGACATGGGCCGGCATGATGCCGCCCAGCCCCGAATCGATCACGCGGCGAAACGGCGCGAGGTCGGCACTCTCGATTTCCTCGAGGGCCCGCTCGTCGACCGGCACTTCGTGATGGGAATCCCCGCGCACGTGGCCGTGGCCGGGGAAATGCTTGCCGACCCCGGTCATGCCGGCCTGCTTGAGCCCCTGCAGCACGGCGCGCGCCAGGTCGGTTACCGCGCGCGGGTCCGAGTGCAGCGCGCGGTCGCCGATCACGCTGCTGTTGCCGTGGTCGACGTCGAGCACGGGGGCGAAGGTCAGGTCCACGCCGTGGGCGCGCAACTCGGCCGCCATCACGAACGCGGCATCGGCGGCGAACTGGCGAGCCAACTGGGGATTGCCGTCCCATATCCTGCCCAGTTCCCGCATGGGAGGTATCGTGGTGAAACCCTCCCGGAAACGTTGCACCCGGCCGCCCTCGTGATCCACGGCGATGAGCAGAGACGGGCTGCGCAGATCATGGATGGCATCGGTCAGGCGCATCAACTGCCCGGGATCCGCATAGTTGCGCGTGAACAGGATGACGCCCCCCACCAGCGGGTGCATGAGGCGGCGTCGGTCCTCGGCCGTCAGTTCGAGGCCAGCCACGTCCAGCATGAGCGGACCCAGTGGCAGAATTTTTTCGCTCATTTTTCCAGCACGACGCAGGCACAGGCGAGATTCTGCTCGTCGCTGATCGTCAGGTGATGGCCGACGATGCCGTGGCTTGCGACGAGTTCCTCGAGTCTGGGATGAAAGGCAAACCCCGGCTTCCCCGCTTTGTTCTGCACCACGCTGATGCATTGCAGGGTCACGGGATAGCGAAAGCCCGTGCCCATGGCCTTCGAGAAAGCCTCTTTCGCCGCGAAGCGGTTGGCAAGGAACAACACCGGCTTGACGGTCTTGAGATAACCCGGCCACTCGACCCCGGTCAGCACGCGCCGCGCGAAACGATCGCCGTACTTCTCCATCAGGCGCGCGATGCGCTGCGGCTCCACGACGTCGATGCCGATGCCGTAGATCACCGGGCGGCGTCCATGAGCGCCTTCATTTCGCGCACCGCCTGCCCGATGCCCACGAACACGGACCGCGCCACGATGGCGTGACCTATGTTCAACTCGCGTATCTGCGGAATGGCGGCAACCGGCTGCACGTTGTCGTAATTCAGCCCGTGCCCTGCGTTCACGCGCAGCCCCCTGCCCGTGGCGTATTCGGCGGCCGCGCGGATTTTCTCCAGCGCTTTCGAACGCTGCTTCGAGCCGCGCGCTTCGGCATACCGCCCGGTATGTAACTCGATCACGGGCGCGCCCGCCGAGATGGCGGCATCGATCTGTCGCTTCTCGGCATCGATGAACAGTGAGACCCGGATGCCCGCGGCGCCGAGCTCGCGGCAGGCCCGCTCGACCCGTTTCAGCTTGCCGGCTACGTCGAGACCCCCTTCCGTGGTGATCTCGGCGCGCCGCTCCGGCACCAGACAGGCGTCGTGCGGGCGCACGCGGCGGGCGAACGCGATCATCTCCGGTGTAACCGCAGCCTCGAGGTTCATGCGGGTACGCAACGCCCTGCGCATGGCGACGACATCCCCGTCCTGGATGTGCCTGCGATCCTCGCGCAGGTGCAGCGTGATGTAATCCGCTCCGGCGCTTTCCGCCGCCGATGCCACCTCGAGCGGGCTGGGATACGCGGTGCCGCGCGCCTGCCGCAAGGTCGCAACGTGGTCGATGTTGACGCCCAGAAGAATCATAATTCCTGGAGGTCGCGCAACAACTGCCGTGTGTGCAGGACCTGGTTGCCGAGGTAGTGATTGATGAGCGCCCGCATCAGCATCTTGCTTTGCTGTTGCGTCGCGGCGCTCGAGTAGAGGCCGGATTGCATGTCGAGCAAGGTCTGACCGGATAATTCTACCCCGTTTCCCGCCGAGGAGCGGCCGTCGACCGGACCGCGCTCGACGAGGTACACGTAGTTGCGCTCGCGCACGACCGGCTCGTCCCGCTCCACGTCCCGGTCCAGAACCACCGCGTAGCCCAGTTCGCGAAGCAGCGCCAGCTCGAAGCGCCGCAGCAGGGCCGGCTGGTCCGTGCCGCCGGCCAGCGCGGAGAGCGTGCCTTCGTAGACGGAAAAGAGATGCTCATGGGGATCGTCGCGCGGCAGCAGCTTGAGCAGCAGCTCGTTCAGGTAGAAGCCGCAGATCAGCGACTGCCCGCGCAACGGCGCATAGGCGCCCTGCCACTCGGCGCGCGTGAGCGTGCGCAGTTCCTGCTTGCCGGTCCAGGACAGGAGCAGCGGCTGGAACGGAAGGAGCGTGCCGCGCACCGCGGATTTCGGCCGCCGTGCGCCGCGCGCCACCATTGCCACCCTGCCATGATCGCGGCTGTAGCTTTCCACGATCAGGCTGGTCTCGCGAAACGGATAGGTATGCAGGACGAAAGCCGGCTGGGCATCCTGCCGGAACGGATCTTGCCGCGACGTCACCCCTACTCTCCGAGCCCCATGCGCCTGAGGGCCGTTTCGTTGTCCGCCCAGCCGCGCCTCACCTTGACCCAGACTTCCAGGAATACCTTGCCGCCGAAGAGGCGCTCCATGTCGCGGCGCGCCCGCGTCGCGATGGACTTCAAGCGAGCGCCCTGCTTGCCGATGACGATCGGCTTGTGGCCTTCCTTGCCCACCAGTATCGAGGCCCCGATGCGGCGCAACCCGCCTTCCTGCTTGAATTCCTCGATTTCGACGGCGGCGGCATACGGCAATTCCTCGCCGAGCTGTCTGAAGAGCTGCTCCCGCAGCAATTCGGCCGCAAGCAGCCGTTCGTTGACCGTGGTGATCTCGTCGGCATCATGGTACGGCGGCCCCTCCGGCAGCAGCCGCACGATTGCATCGAGCAGGTCGCCGACCTGGGATCCCCGGGCGGCGGACACCGGTACGATCGCCTTGAACTCGCGCTGTTGCGACAGCCCCGCCATGAAGGGCAGGAGCCGGCCCTTTTCCCTGACCTGGTCGATCTTGTTGACCGCCAGTATCACCGGCTTGCCCGGCGGCAGCAGCCTGCCGACCCTCTCGTCGCGTTCGTCGTATTTCAACGCCTCCACCATCCAGACCACGGCGTCCACTTCCTGCAGGCTGGAAGCGACGCTGCGGTTCATGGCCCGGTTCAGCGCGTTGTCGTGCTCGGTCTGGTAGCCCGGCGTGTCGACGAACACGACCTGCGCGTCGGGGCGGGTGACGATGCCGGTGATCCGTTGCCGCGTGGTCTGGGGTCGGCTCGAGGTGATCGAGAGCTTGCAGCCGACGAGGTGATTCAGCAGCGTGGACTTGCCAACGTTGGGACGCCCGACGATCGCCGCGGTGCCGGCGCGGTGCGCGGTTTCGCTATCGCGTTCGGGATGCAAGCTCATAGGCCTGGCGCGCCGCTTCCTGCTCGGCGCTGCGCCGGTTGGCGCCCTCCCCGAGCGAGCGTATGCCAAGTTCGGGGATGGCGCACTCGACCTGAAACTGCTGCTCGTGCGCCTCGCCGCGAGTGGCAACCACCGCGTACTGGGGCAATGCGAACTTGCGCGATTGCAGGTATTCCTGCAGCAGCGTCTTGGGATCCTTGCCGGAAGTCGCGGGATCGATGGCGTCGAGCGCGCCGCCCAGCAGGCTTCGCACCACCCCTCGCGCGGCTTCGAAACCTCCATCGAGAAAGACGGCGCCGATCACGGCTTCCACCGAGTCGGCCAGTATGGATGGCCGGCGCGCGCCGCCACTCCTCAGCTCGCCTTCGCCCAGATGAAGCTGCTCGCCGAAAGAGAATTGCTGCGCGGCGGCGGCGAGAGAAGGCTGGTTGACGATGTTCGCGCGCAACCGGGACAGATCGCCTTCGGTCAGCCGGGGAAATTTCGCGTAGAGCTCGAGCGCGACAGCACAATTTACCACGCTGTCACCGAGGAACTCGAGGCGCTCGTTGTGGGAAGTGCCGAAGCTGCGGTGCGTGAGCGCGCGCCGCAGCAAATCGAGATCGGTGAAACGATAGCCGATTTTGAGGCAGAAGCCCTCGAGATCCATCAGGCTGCCGGGCGCCGCCCCTTTTACCGCTTGTGGGAAGACGCGCTGAAGTCCATGCAGGCCTTGAGGTTGGCCACGATGGGCACGCAGGTCGAATAATCCGCGCTGAGCACGATGCCGCTGCTCTCCTTGGCAATCACGATGTCCTTGGGCGTGATGGCGGTGATGTCTTCGATCGTCGCGCGCTTCAGGAAAGCGCTCTCGACATCGCGCCGCTGCCCGCTTTGCGCCTCGGAATCCTGCGATACGGCCTGCAATTGCTTCTGGATTTTCATGAACTCGAAGTAAGGCGGGCCGACCTTGAAGCCGAGCAGCGCGGCAAAGCACAAAACGATCGACCACAGCAGGAACCCGGACAAGGACACGCCTCTTTGACTGTGCATGGTTGTTCTATCCTTCTCAGTTTGTGCTCAGTTGATGAACTGTCCGACTCTCTTCAAATCGTCGAAATTCCACCAGATCATGAAAGCTTTGCCGACGATGTTGGCTTCCGGCACGAAACCCCAGTAACGGCTGTCGCTGCTGCTGTCCCGGTTGTCGCCCATCAGAAAATAGTGGCCGGCCGGCACGGTGCAGCTGAAACCCGCGTCATTGTAGGCGCAATTCTCACGGAAGGGAAAGAGCCGCACACCGGAAATATGCACGCCCGGCACCTCCGGCTGCACCAGTATCGAATGCCGGCGTTCCCCCAGCGTCTCGATCAGCCGCTGGGTCGAGATGAAATTGAGCCCCGATTCGACGTAATTGTATTCACCGTCGGGCGCCAGGCCGATTTCCCGGTCGTTGATCCACAACCGCTTGTTGCGATAGGCCACGCGGTCGCCCGGCAGGCCGACGACCCGCTTGATGTAGTCGAGGGCGGGATTTTCCGGGTAGCGGAAAACCATGACCTCTCCGCGCTGTGGCCGGTTGATATCGACGATCTTCTGGTTGATGACCGGCAGGCGGATGCCGTACGTGAATTTGTTCACGAGTATGAAGTCTCCGACCAGCAACGTCGGCAGCATGGAGCCGGACGGGATCTTGAACGGTTCCACCAGGAACGACCGCAGCAGGAACACCACCAGGATCACCGGGAAGAAGCTTTTCGGGTACTCGATCCACCACGGCTCGGGCCGGCCCGGCGCGCGCCGCTTGCGCAACCAGTAATGATCGAGCAGCCACACCGCGCCGGTCGAGACCAGCAGCAGGAACAGGATGAGGGCGAAGTTCATGCCGGCCACGGTTATTTCCCGACCTGGAGGATGGCGAGAAAAGCTTCCTGGGGAATTTCGACGCTGCCCACCTGCTTCATTCGTTTCTTGCCTTCTTTCTGCTTCTCCAGCAGTTTCTTCTTGCGCGTGATGTCGCCGCCGTAGCACTTCGCCAGGACGTTTTTCCGCATCGCCTTGACCGTCTCGCGCGCGATGATGTGCGAGCCGATCGCGGCCTGCACGGCAATATCGAACATCTGTCGCGGGATGAGCTCGCGCATCCGCACGGCAAGGTCGCGGCCGCGATGCAGGGCATTTTCGCGATGGACGATCAGGGAAAGCGCATCGACGCGATCGCCGTTGATCAGGATGTCGAGGCGCACCAGGTCGCCCGCGCGGTATTCCAGGAACTCGTAGTCGAGCGAAGCGTAGCCGCGCGATACCGACTTGAGGCGGTCGAAGAAATCCATCACCACTTCGTTGAGCGGCATCTCGTAGGTGAGCATCACCTGCCGCCCCATGTACTGCATGTTGCGCTGGACGCCCCGCTTCTGGTTGCACAGCGTCAGGACCGGGCCGACGTAGTCGTGCGGCACGAGGATGGTGGCCGTGATGATGGGCTCGCGGATCTCGATGATCCGGGTCGGGTCGGGCAGCTTGGACGGATTCTCGATCTCGATCACGACGTCGTCGCGCAGCAGCACCTGGTAGATGACCGTGGGCGCGGTGGTGATCAGGTTCATGCCGTACTCGCGCTCGAGCCGCTCCTGGACGATGTCGAGATGGAGCAGTCCCAGGAAGCCGCAGCGGAAGCCGAAACCGAGGGCCTGCGAGGACTCCGGCTCGTAGCGCAGCGAGGAATCGTTGAGGTGCAGCTTGTCGAGCGCGTCTCTCAGCGCGCCATATTCGCTCGAATCGACGGGATAGAGCCCCGCGAAGACCTGCGGCTTGATCTCCTTGAATCCGGGCAGCGCGGTCGCTGCGGGACGCTGGGCAAGCGTCAGCGTGTCGCCCACCCGCGCAGCCGTCAATTCCTTGATGCCGGCGGTAACGTAGCCGACCTCGCCCGCCCCCAGCATGTCCTTGCTCTTGGCTTTCGGCGTGAATGCGCCCACCTGTTCGCACAGATAATCGGCGCCGGTGGACATGAAGCGGATACGGTCCTTGGGCTTCAACTCGCCATCCACGACCCGCACCAGCATCACCACGCCGACGTAGTTGTCGAACCAGGAGTCGATGATCAGCGCTTTCAGCGGCGATGCGCGATCTCCGGAGGGCGGCGGGATGCGGCTGATCACGGCCTCGAGGATCTCGACGATCCCCTCCCCGGTCTTGGCGCTCACCTTGAGCGCGTCTTTCGCGGGAATGCCGACGATGTCCTCGATCTCCTCGATCACGCGCTCGGGCTCGACCTGGGGGAGGTCCATCTTGTTCAATACCGGGATCACTTCGACGCCCAGCTCGGTGGCGGTGTAGCAGTTGGCCACGGTCTGCGCCTCGACGCCCGGGGAAGCGTCCACCACCAGCAGCGCGCCTTCGCAGGCCGAGAGCGAGCGCGACACTTCGTAGGAGAAGTCGACGTGTCCCGGCGTGTCGATCAGGTTCAGCAGGTATTGCCGGCCGTCCTTCGCGCGGTAATCGAGCGCCGCGGTCTGCGCCTTGATGGTGATGCCGCGCTCGCGCTCGAGATCCATGGAATCGAGCACCTGCG
>CAZOQY010000076.1:0-8064 GCA_964581835.1 uncultured Streptomycetaceae bacterium
ATGACCGAGCGGCTCGGCCAGTCGGTCATCGTCGACAACCGCCCCGGCGCCACCGGCGGGATCTCGCTGCAGCTCGCGGCGCAGGCGCAGCCCGACGGCTATACCCTGGCGACGCTCTCCGCGCAGAACGTGACCGCGATGCTGCTCGGCACCGTGACCACGAACATCCAGAAAGAGCTGACCGCGGTGGTGCTGATGATCGGCCAGCCGTACCTGATGGTCGCGACGCCGTCGCTGCCCGCGAACTCGGTGAAGGAACTGATCGCGCTGGCGAAAGCGAAGCCGCTGGTTTACGCCTCGAGCGGCACCGGCTCGGTGGTGCACCTCGGCATGGAACTGTTCAAGTCCATGGCGGGCGTGGAGATGACGCACGTCCCGTACAAGGGCAGCGGCCTGTCGATGATCGACGTCATGAGCGGGCGCGTGCAGCTCGCGATCACCAACGTGCTCACCGCCACGCCGCTCGTGCGCGGCGGCAAGCTGAAGGCGCTCGGCATCACCAGCAGCAAGCGCGTGCAGGCGTTTCCCGACCTGCCGACCATCGCCGAGGCGGGGGTGCCGGGCTACGAGCTGAGAAGCTGGTACGGCCTGCTCGCGCCGAACCGGACGCCGGCACCGCTGCTCGCGCATCTCAACCGCGAAGTGAGCGCGACCATGAACGCGCCGGAGATCAAGGACAAGCTCGCCGCAGACGGCGCTGAAGCGGAGCCGGCCAACACGCCGGCGCAGTTCCGCGACGTGATCGCGCGCGAGATCGCGAAGTGGGACAAGCTGATCAAGGCCGGCGTCATCAAGATCCAGTGAGGAGGCGGACATGAGCCGAACTTCAACGAACGGATTCTGCATTTTGCTGGCGTGCGCGGCCGCGGCGGCCCACGCGCAGAAACCCGCCGCGCCCGGGCCAGGCGGCTACCCTGCCAAGGCCGTGCGGGTCATGGTAGGGACCTCCCCCGGCGGTGGGGTGGACGCGATCACCCGCGGCGTGACGCAGAAGCTGAGCGAGCAGTGGGGTCAGTCATTCGTCGTTGAGAACCGCACCGGGGGCGGCGGCGTGCTGGCGGTGACGCTGCTCGCGCAGGCGGCGCCGGACGGCTACACGCTCTACGGCG
The DNA here is from genome assembly GCA_964581835.1 of uncultured Streptomycetaceae bacterium. GTDB lineage: Bacteria > Pseudomonadota > Gammaproteobacteria > Burkholderiales > SG8-41 > SG8-41. The sequence continues at coordinate 1,110 of CAZOQY010000076.1, forward strand.
GCGGCAGCCAGGTGGTCACCGCAACGCCTCTCCGAAAGGTCCCGTTCGACACGCGTGTGGTTCTGCAGCCGGTCGCCCAGATGACCGCTTCGTGGTACCTGATGCTGGTGCATCCGTCGCTGCCGGTGAGGACGGTCAGGGAATTCATCGCGCTTGCCAGGCGTCACCCCGGGAAACTCAACTATGGCTCCGCCGGGGCGGGATCGGCGACGCATCTGGGTACGGAGCTGTTCCGTTCAAGGGCCGGCATTGACATCGAGCATATCCCGTACAAGGGCACCGGGCAGTCGCTCATCGACCTCATGGCCGGACAGACCCAGATGATTTTCGCGAGCACCATCTCGGGCTCGCCGCATGTCCGCAGCGGCAAGGCCAGGGCGATCGCGGTCACTTCGCTCACGCGCTTGCAGGCCTATCCCGACGTGCCCACCGTCTCGGAATCGGGCGTTCCGGACTACGAGCTCGACAACATGTACGGCATTTACGCGCCCGCCGGCGTGCCGCCGGCCATACTCGCGGCGCTGAACCGGGAGATCGTCCAGATCATCCATGCGCCCGAGATGCGCGGGCGTATCACCGCCGACGGCGCCGAACCGGCGGCGCCCAATACGCCCGCGGAATTCAAGGGCCGTTTCGCGAACCAGATCGCGATGTGGGAGAAGTTCATCAAGACCTCGGGCATCAGGATCGATTGACGGGAGGAACGATGGGGCAGGCCGTGGAGAATCCGAAAGTGGCCATGCAAGCCGGCCAGGGCGTCACGCGCAAGCTCGCGCGCCACGCCGCGACGTTGCGTTACGAGATGCTGCCGCCGGTGCTGGTGGACATGATCAGGCAGTGCGTGCTCGACACGCTGGGCGTCACGATCGGCGCCAGCACGCTGGCGCCGGAGGCGCGCATCCTGGCGGACTACGTGAAGGAGCAGGGTGGCAAGGCGGAGGCGACGCTGCTCGGCTTCGGCGGGAAAGTTCCCGTCGCCGGGGCGGCCCTCGTCAACGGCAGCCTGGGCCACATGCTCGATTACGACGACCTGGGCGAGAGCGGGCATCCCAGCATCGTCACCATCCCCGTGGCGCTCGCCGTCGCCGAGAAGCTGGGCGGCGTGAGCGGTCGCGACTTCATCACCGCGGTCGCCGCCGGCACCGACGTCATGACGCGCATCAGCCGCGCGATCGACGTGCCGGACTGGACCCTGACCGAGGGCTGGTTCGCGACGCAGTTGCTCGGCTTCGTCGCGGGCGCGGCCACTGCCGGCCGGCTGCTGGGGTTGAACGAGGAGCAGATGGAGAACGCGCTCGGCATCGGCTTCAACCAGATGAGCGGCACGCGCCAGATGGCCGAGGGCGCCGCGACCCACATGCGCTCGATGCAGGCCGGCTTCTCCGGCCAGGGCGCCGTGCTCGCGGCGGAGCTTGCGCGGCGCGGCATCATCGGCTCGAAGGACTTCGTCGAGGGGCGTTTCGGCTTCTTCCGGACCTACATCCGCGGCTGCGAGCCCGACTGGGACGCGATCGTGGACGGGCTCGGCGTGAAGTTCCCGCTGATCGAGAAGCACGGTTTCAAGGTGTGGCCGGCGTGCGGCTACACGCGCACGACCAACGCCTCGACGCTGGCCCTGCGCGAGCAACACGGGCTCAAGCCCGAAGACATCGAGTCGATCACCATCGTCGGCGGCACCGGCGGCACGCAGCAGCTGTGCCAGCCGATCGAGGCGAAGCGGCGGCCGAAGGTCAGCATCGACGGCAAGTTCAGCATCCCGTTCACCACCGCGGTGATGATGGCGAAGGGCAACGTCACGCTGCGCGACTACACCGAGGAGGGACTCAACGATCCGGCGGTGCTCGCCATGGCAGACCGGGTGAGCTACCGGCCGGGCACCCAGCCGGTGACGGGCAAGGGCGGCTCGCAGGACGTGTCGAGGACGTCGGTCGAGATCGTCACCCGCGACGGCCGGCGTCTCGAGTACCGGTCGACCAGCGTGCCCGGCGACCCGAAGAACCCGGTTTCGTGGGAGCAACTGGAAGCGAAATTCCACGACTGCGTGTCGTTCTCGGCGAAGCCGGTGTCGCGAGAGGCCGCGGGTCGGGCGATCGGGATGATCCGCAGGCTGGAAACGGTTGCCGACGTCGCCGAGATCGTCGGCGCACTGTCCTGAGAGAGGAAAACGAAATGGCACAGGCAACGTCCGAAATTTCCTTCATCGGCACCGGTGACTGCGGCCCGGTGCACGGGCCGCAGGACGGCTTCCCGGTCGAGCGCTACACGGAACTCGTGCGCCCGGTGCTCGCGAAGGTGGACCTGCGCTTCGCCAACTGCGAGCGCCAGTACTCCTCGCGCGGCACCGCCCGGGAGACGGCGCCGCACGGCCGCCAGCCGCCCGAGATGGCGAAGATCTTCACCGACTGCGGGTTCGACGCCGTCACCATCGCCAACAACCACATGTACGATGCCGGTCCCGAGGCGCTGCTCGACACGCGTGCGCTGCTGCTGGAGAAGGGCATCCGGGTCACCGGCGCGGGCAGGAACCTCGCCGAGGCGCGCGAGCCGGCGATCGTGGAGAAGAACGGCGTCAAGGTCGGCTTCCTCGGCTATTGCTCGGTGATTCCCGAGAATGGCGAAGCGGGACCCGAAAAGGCCGGCATCGCGCCGTTGCGCGTTAAGACCGATTACGAGCTGCGCGGGCCGCACGCCCCGACGCGCGTGCTGACCGCGCCCGACGAGGGCGACCTGAAGATGATCCTGGAAGACGTCGCCGCGCTGCGCAAGCGGGTGGATATCGTGATACCCGTCTTCCATTGGGGCGTCATCTGGGCGCCGCGCATCATCGCGGACTACCAGGTGACCGTGGCGCATGCCTGCATCGACGCCGGCGCCGACCTGGTGATGGGTCACCACGCCCACGTGCCGAAAGCGATCGAGATGTACAAGGGAAGAGCGATCTTCTACAGCCTGAGCAACTTTTGCATGACCAAGCCTTTTCCTTCGCCCAAATGGAAGGAAGAGCCGTGGAAGCACGGCGCGCTGCGCAACCATGCCGACCAGAATCCCGACATGCCGCTGCTGCCGTACGGCCGCGACGCGCGGCGCTCGCTGCTGGCGAAGGCCGTGTTCACGAAAGCCGGCGTGAAGGAAGTTTCCTTCCTGCCGATGATGATCGACGAACTCTATCGCCCGGAAGTGCTGCGCCGCGGCGATGCGCGCTTCGACGACATGGTGCGCTACATGGACTGGGCGTCGGAGGGCTTCGATCATCGCTTTACCGTGCGCGGCGACGAGGTGGTCATCACGCCCGCGGGCGAAGCCGTGGGCAAGGCGGCGTGATGTCGGAAGAGCGCAACACGGTCGACCGCCTCCAGCAGCGCCTGGTCGATTACGCCGCCGCGCTCGATTACGGCGCGTTGTCCCCGGAGGCGGCGCATGCCGGCAAGGTGCGGGTAATCGACACGCTGGCCGCGCTTGCCGGCGGTTTCGACGGCGAGCCGTGCCGCATCGCCCGCAAGATGGCCGCGCGCGTGCCGGATACCGACGGCGTCACCATCACCGGCACGGCGATGAAGACGACGCCCGACATGGCTGCATTCGTCAACGCCACGACCGCGCGTTACGTCGAGCTGAACGACGTCTATCACTGGCCCGGCAGCGCCGGCGGCCACCCGAGCGACGTGGTGATGCCGGTGCTCGGCGTCGCCGAGCACGCGCGTTCGGGCGGCCGCGAGCTGATCGCCGCGGTGGTGCTGGCCTACGAAATCTACCTGCGGCTGTCCGACGCCATCGGCAGGCGCCCGTTCGACTGCGCGAACTACGCCTGCCTGGCGGTGGCGGTGGCCTCGGCGAAGCTGATGGGGCTCTCGCGCGAGCAGATCGCGGCCGCGGCCTCGATGGCGGTCGTGCCCAACACCATCCTGAGGCAGGTGCGCACCGGCCACCTGTCCATGTGGAAAGCGGTCACGGCGGGCCATGCCGGCAAGGCGGGCGTGTTCGCCGCGATGCTCGCCCGGGAAGGGATGAACGCGCCGTACCTGCCGTTCGAAGGCAAGTCGGGCTGGTGCGACCACGTCGCCGGTAAACGATTCACGCTGGACACGATGGGCGGCGGCAAGACGCCGTTCAAGATACTCGACACGCTGATCAAGCCGCGCTCGTCGTGCGCGACGACGATTTCCTCGATTCTCGCCGCGGAAAAAGTCGCGCCTGCCCTGAAAAGCCGCGTCGGCGAGGTGGAGCGCGTCACGGTGGAGGTCTACGAGACCGCGAAGCTGGGCATGGCGACCGGCGAGCACCACTGGAATCCCGATTGCCGGGAGACGGCCGATCACAGCATTCCGTACGTGGTCGCCGCAGCGCTGATGGATGGCACGGTCACGCCCCGGCAGTTCGACGACGCGCACCTGAAGAGCCCGGACCTGCGCGCACTGCTCGCCCGGATCGAGGTGGTGACCAACGACGAGTTCACGAAAGCCTACGAGCGGCTGCCGGTCGAGCACCGCACCCGCGTCAACGTGCTGATGCGCGGCGGTGAAAAGCTCGTCGGCGAGGCGGGCGGCGACAAGGGCGACCTGTCGCAGCCGAAATCCGACGCCCAGATCGCGGAGAAATTCCTCGGTGTGGCGGAGGAATTCCTGGGGCCGGCGCGGGCGCGGGCTGCGCTCGACCGCCTGTTCAGGCTCGAAGAACTCGATAGTGCGGCGCGAATTCCCGGCGATTTTGTCAGAAAGTGAAAACAGGAGAGAGCAGATGGCAAAGAACGGCTACAAGATTTTCGACACCGACACCCACGTGGGCCCGTACCTCGACGTCCTCGAGAAATACCTGACCGACGCCGACAAGGCCAAACTGCCGGCCTGGGAGCAGTACAAGTCGGCGACCAACCGCGGCTACGCGATCTACGCGAAAGGTCAGCGCCACTACCGCCGCCGGCTGGGCGCGTCCGATCCGCAGGACACCCGCGGCAAGTACATGGCCGGCTTCACCGGCGCGCACGGCGCGAGAAAGCCGCACCCGCGCGTGGACTACGAGCCCGACCGCCGCATCGAGGACATGGATTTCGAGGGCGTGGACGTGAACCTCCTGCTGCCCTCGGGCTGGTTCGGCACCTGGACGGCGGGCGACGACGTGGCGCTGGAGCAGGGCATGTACCGCGCCTATCACCGCTGGATGGAAGACTACTGCTCCGCCTATCCCGGCCGCCTGGGCGGCGTGATCCTCTGCTGCGCGCGCGATATTCCCGGCGCGCTCGAAGAGATCAAGCGCTGGGGCAAATCGCACTGGGCCTGGGGCGTCATGGTCTACGCGCCGCACGGCATGCCGCTCGATCATCCCGACATCGAGCCGGTGTGGGCGGCGGCGCAGGAATACGACCTGTCGGTCGCGCTGCACACGTTCACCGTGATGCCGCCGTACGCGCCGGGCGGCACCGACACCTGGGACAACCTGTTCCTGCAGCGCTCGGCCTCGCACCCGTGGTGCGGCATGCGCAACATGGCCGCGCTGATCGGCGCCGGCGTGATGGACCGCTATCCGAAGCTGCGCATCGGTACGCTCGAGGCCGGCCACGGCTGGCTGCCGTTCTGGATGGAACGGCTGAACGAGCACGCCAAGACCATCACCTCGGCGCTACCGAAACTCGCCCACACGCCGGGCGAGTACGTGACCGGCGGGCGCTATTTCCAGAGCATCGAGGCGCCGGAAGGCGAGAAGCTCACCAACGCCGTGATCGACCTCATCGGCGAGGACGTGCTGATGTACGCTTCCGACTACCCGCACGGCGAGAGCCATTTCCCCCACACGGTGGAGATGGTGATGGCCTGGAACATGCCGGAGACGCGCAAGCGCAAGCTGTTCTGGGACAATGCCCTGCGGTACTACACGCGCTGCGGGCTGAAGTAGCCGGCGCCGCGCGGGTCAAAAAATCATAACGAGGAGAAAAGTCATGCAACGTGAATGCCTGGCGGCGGTCTTCGCCGCCGCGGTACTGTCGCCGGCAACGGCGGCGGCTCAGAACCCGGCCGACGGCTATCCCGTCAGGCCGGTGCGGATCATGGTCGGGCTCGCGCCCGGGGGCGGCACCGACATCCAGGCGCGGCTGTTCGCGCAGAAGCTCTCCGAGAACGTCGGCCGCTCCTTCGTGGTCGAGAACCGCACCGGGGCGGGCGGCACCATTGCCTACGCGCAGGTCGCCAAGTCGCCGCCGGACGGCTACACGCTGCTGGCGGTGGCGAGCGGCTTCTCCATCACGCCGGCGATCTACACGAAGCTGCCGTACGACGCCCTGAAGGACTTCGCGCCGATTTCGCTCGTCGTCCAGGCGCCGCTGCTGCTGCTCGCCCATCCCTCGCTGCCGGTGAAGTCGGCGAAAGAGCTGCTGGTGATGGCGAAAGCGCGGCCGGGGATCCTCGATTTCGGCTCGGCCGGCCACGGCACCTCGACCGGAATGGCGCTGGAGATGTTCCGCACGATGGCCGGCATCAAGGTGCTGCACGTGCCCTACAAGGGCACGGGACAGGCGCTGGTCGAGACCATGTCGGGCCAGGTGCACGCGATCTTCGGCAACCCGCTGTCCTCGTACCAGTACGTGAAGTCCGGCCGCCTCAAGGGCCTCGGGGTGACCACGGCCCGGCGCTCGAAGGTGTTCCCGGAGCTGCCCACGATCGCGGAGTCGGGGGTGCCGGATTACGAGACCGCCACGTGGTTCGGCGTGCTGGCGCCGGCCGGCACGCCGGCGGCGATCGTCGGACGGGTCAACGCGGAACTGCTGAAGACACTACAGTCGCGCGAGGTGCTCGATCGGCTGGCGCCGGACGGCGGCGAGCCCGTCGGCAGCACGCCCGAGCAGTTCCGGGAGCATCTCGTGAAGGAAATCGCGCGCTGGCACAAGGTCGTGAAAGACGCCGGCATCAAGACGCAATAGCGGCGTCCGGACCGAAAAGGAGGACCGCATGAAAACGGATCGCATGAA
>CAZOQY010000076.1:8164-12169 GCA_964581835.1 uncultured Streptomycetaceae bacterium
GCAATAGCGGCGTCCGGACCGAAAAGGAGGACCGCATGAAAACGGATCGCATGAAGACGGATCGCATCGCGCGGGCATTCCTGCTCGCCTGCCTGACGGGGCTGCACGGCGCCGCGTGCGCTCAAGGCGCCGGCGCCTTTCCCTCGAAGCCGGTGCGGGTGGTGGTGCCCCAGGCGCCCGGCGGGGCGACCGACGTGCAGGCGCGCCTGTTCGCGACGAAAATGACGCAGGCGCTCGGCCAGCAGTTCATCGTCGACAACCGCGCCGGCGGCGGCGCGGCGGCGGTGCTGGCGTTCTCCACGGTGGCGAAGGCCAATCCCGACGGCTACACGCTGATGGCGGTCATTCCCAGCTTCACCTTTTCCCCGGCGCTGTACAAAAACTATCCGGTCGATCCCAACAAGGACTTCGCGCCGGTGTCGCTGTTGACGCGCGCGCCGTACCTGCTGGTGGTCAACGCGTCGCTGCCCGTGAAATCGGCGAAGGAACTGATCGCGCTGGCCCGCGCGCAGCCCGACAAGCTCAACTTCGGCGCCGGCAACACCGGCAGCGGCACGCACCTGGTCACGCTGTGGTTCCTCTCGGCGGCGAACGTCAAGGCCCTGTACGTTCCTTATCGCAGCGTCGGCCTCGCCATGCTGGATCTGGCGGGCGGCCGGCTCGACGCCACGCTCGCGAACGTGCTCTCCGCCGGCCATTACGTGAAGTCCGGCAAGCTGCGCGCGCTGGGGATCAGCACTGCGCAACGCTCGCGCGTGCTGCCCGACCTGCCGACCCTCGCGGAGCAGGGCGCGTCCGGCTACGACGCCTCGACCTTCCACGGCTACGCCGCGCCGGCGGGCACGCCGCCCGCCATCGTCGACAAGCTCGCCGCCGAGTTCACCCGCATCGTCCGGTCGCCGGACGTGGCCGACAAGTTCTCCGCCGACGGCGGCGAACCGGTCGGCAGCACGCCGCAGGAGTTCCGCAAGCTGCTCGCCGCCGAGATCCTGGTCTGGCAGCGGGTGATCCGGGAAAGCGGCGTCAAGGTCGAGTAGCGGGGCTGCATCCGGCCGGGGCGGGATCGCGTATAAAGGAAGGGCCGTGGCGCCACGGCCCGGGTTCGACCCGATAACTTCCTTAAGGAGAGCTTCATGAACAAGCAGATGACGGTGGCGGTGTCGCTGTGCCTGGCGATGGCGGCGGGCGGCGCGTTCGCCCAGGATGCGATGAAGAAGCAGGAGATGATGAAGGACGGGATGGCCAAGAAGGAGGAGATGAAGAAAGAAGGGATGAAGAAGGGGGACATGGCGAAGGACGGGATGAAGAAGGGGGACATGGCGAAGGACGGCATGAAGAAGCAGGAGATGATGAAAGACGGCATGTCCAAGAAGGACGAGATGAAGAAGGACGGCATGATGAAGAAGGACATGGCCCACGACATGTCCAAGATGGAGAAGGGCAAGATGGACAAGATGGAGAAGAAAGGCGCGATGATGAAGGACGAGATGAAGAAGTAATCGTCCGTTCCTCCCCGTTGAAAAAGCCGGCGTCTGCCGGCTTTTTCATTTGTGCTATCGTTTCCCGGACAAAACGCGAGGAGATGTCATGCTGAAGGCGGCGCTATACGGACTGGGGCGGTGGGGCAACCGGCTGACGGAGTCGGTGCAGGGCAGCGGGAAGATCCGTTTCGTCAAGGCGATCTCGCGCGAGCCGGACAGGCACAAGGAATATTCGCAGAAGTTCGGCGTCAAGGTGGTCTCGTCATACGGTCGCGTGCTGAAGGATCCCGAGATCGGCGCGGTCGTGCTGGCGACGCCGCACTCGCTGCATCTGAAGCAGATCGTGCAGGCGGCGAAGGCCGGCAAGCACGTCTTCGTGGAGAAGCCGATCACGTTGCGGAAGAAGGACGCCGAAAAGGCGATCGAGGCAGTGCGCGCGGCCGGCGTGACGCTGGGCATCGGCTTGAACCGCCGCTACCAGCCGTCGTTCGTCGAGATGATGAACCGCATCCGCGCCGGTCAGATCGGCGACGTGCTGCACGTCGAGGCGGCGCATTCCGGGCCCACCGGCTTCGGCCTCGTGCCCGGCAACTGGCGCTCGACCCGCGTGGAGGCGCCCGCCGGCGGCATGACCGCGCGCGGCATCCACACCCTCGACTCGATGATCCAGGTCGCGGGGCTGGTGACGAGCGTTTACGCCTTCAGCGACAACCGCAAGCTGCCCGCGGGCGTGGACATGGACGACACCACCTCGATGCTGCTGAAGTTCGCGAACGGCGCCACCGGCTACTTGAGCGCCCTGTTCACCACCGCGGAGCTGTACCGCGTGCACGTGTTCGGCTCGAAAGGCTGGCTCGAGCTGCGCGGCGACACCGAGCTCACCTTCCGCGGCCTGCAGGGCGCGCCGGAGAAGGTCACGCTGCCGGCGGTGGACAAGGAAAAGCTCGAGCTCGAGGCGTTCGCCGACGCCGTCGCGGCGAAGCAGCCCTGCCTGGTGCCGCCGGCGGAAGCCATCAACGGCATCGCCGTGCTGGAGGCGATCGAGCCCTCGGCGCGCAAGGGGCGCCCAGTGCTCATTAAATAGCGTCGCAGGTACTGCGTCTCAGATAAAGCGTCTCAGGTGAAACGTCTCAGATAAGGCGTCTCAGACAAGGCGCACTATCTGCGACGCTGTACCTGAGACGTTTCACCTGCGACGCATCACCTGAGACGCACTTGCGGGCGCGACGCTAATCGCGCCGCAGGATCTCCTGCACCTTGTCCTCCGGCTCCTTGATGTTCACCTGGGCGCGTTCCTCCTGCAGCAGCATGAAGATGCGCGAGTCGCGCTTCGCCCAGCCTTCGCGGTTCATCGCCTCGGTCAGTTCCGCGAGCACCATGTTGGCGAGCTTCATCGGCACCTTGAACTCGCGGCCGACTTCCGTCGCGAGCGCCACGTCCTTGTGCGCGAGGTCGAGCGCGAACGCCGGCGGGTCCCACTTCTGCATGAGGAACTGCTCGCCCAGCCGGTCGAAGGTGCGCTTGCGCCCGAACGCGCCCTGGCGGATCGCCGTCCACAGCGCGAGCGGCTCGACGCCGGCCTTGACCCCCATGCTGAACACCTCGGCCTGCACGGCGAGTATCGAGTAACCCATGCAGTTGTGCACCAGCTTGGCGATCGTTCCCGCGCCGGACGGGCCGATGTGCATCGCCTGGTCGCCGATCGAGTCGAGCACCGCCTTGTAGCGGTCGAAGGCCGCCTTGTCGCCGCCCACGTACAGCGCGAGCTTGCCGCTCTTCGCGCCCGCGGGGCCGCCGCTGACCGGCGCATCCAGCATGGCGATGCCCTTCGCCGCGAAGCGCGCCGATAGCTGGCGCACCACCGTCGGCGAGTTGGTCGACAGGTCGAACCAGGCCGTGCCCTTGCGCATGGCGGCGAGCAGCTCGTCCGCGACCAGCTGCACTTCCTTCGGCCCCGGCAGCGAGGTGAACACCACGTCCGCGTTCTGCGCGGCCTCGCGCGCGGAATTCGCCCAGGAGCAGCCCGCCTGCAGGTGCGGCCCGGCCGCCGCTTCCCGTATGTCGTGAACGGCCACCTCGTGGCCCCCCTTGCGGGCGTTTAACGCCATGTGACTGCCCATGGTACCGATGCCGATGAAACCGACTTTCATTGATGCCTCCTTTTTGGATTCAAGATGCTGGCCGAGAATCGTCACCGGGAAGCGGTGACGATTCTCGGCCAACGGTCGTGGATGTGAGCGTACTGCGGCGGGGCGGGCACGGTCACCACGTAGATGCGGCGCTCGCCCAGCAGCCGGGCGACCAGTCCCTGCAGGCTTTGTCCCGGCTCGAGGTCGAACCAGTGGCTGGCTTCGTCGCTGTCCTTCTCCATGTAGGCGAGCGCCGCTATCCGCGCCGGCACCGGCGCGTAGGTGTCCCAGCGCCCGGCCTCGATGGATTCCAGCCGCGCCCAGCCGCCCTGCGGCCATTTCCACTTGGTTTTTTCCTTGGTCAGGTGGTCGAGCGCGTGCTCCGCGCCGCGCGC
>CAZOQY010000077.1:0-12129 GCA_964581835.1 uncultured Streptomycetaceae bacterium
GGCATTCCGCATCTCATCGGCGGCTTCGGCATGACCGAGATCCCGGGAGTGACCAGTTCGCCTTTCGAAGGGCCGCAGAAGCCGGGGAGCATGGGTCCCGTCGGGCGGCATCCCGACCCCGCGCGCCCGTGGGCGCAGTGCCGCGTGGTGGACGACGAGGGACGCGACCTGCCCGCCAACGAGGTGGGCGAGTTCGCGGTGAAGACGCCGATCGTCATGCAGGGCTATTTCCGCGACCCGGAGCAGACGAAGGCGGCGTTCCGCGACGGCTGGTTCCTCACCGGCGACCTGGTGCGGCGGGACGAGGACGGCTGGTTCACCTTCGTGGCGCGCAAGAAGGACATCATCCGCCGCCGCGGCGAGAACATCTCGGGGCCGGAACTCGACCGCGTGATCGGCGGGCATCCCGCCGTGCACGAGGCGGCGGCGATCGCGGTGCCGAGCGAACTGGGCGAAGACGAGATTCTCGTCGCCGTCCTGCTGAAACCGGGGCAAAGCTGCTCGGCGGAGGAGATCGCGGCCTGGTCGCGCCAGCACCTCGCGCCGCAGAAGGTGCCGCGCTACGTCGCGTTCGTCGACGAGCTGCCGCACACGCCTACGCACAAGGTGCAGAAGGCGCAGTTGCGCGCCGATGCTTCTCTCAGGGCGAAGGCCGTCGACCTGCAGGCGAAGTCCTAGCGGCTCCCGTCACTCGCCACCGGATCACTGGTGCGCGAGGTAGTGCGCCAGCGCATCGATGTCGGCGTCGGGCATCTTGTAGAGGATGCCGTTCATGCTGGTGTCGGGGCCGGTGCGGCGGTTGTCGCGGTAGTCCCTCATCGTCGCGCGCAGGTAATCTTCCCGCTGGTTCGCCAGCCGCGGTACCTGTTTCTGCCCGGCGTAGCTGCCGAGGTGGCAGCTGCCGCAGCCCATCGAGCGTGAGAGCGCCGCGCCGCGTGCCCGCAGCGCCGGGTCCGGCTTCGTTTCGTTGCGCGGCGGCGCCTGGCGCGCGTAGTAGGCGGCGAGGTCGAAGAAGTCCGGGTCGGTCACGTCCTTGAGCAGGCCGGCCATCTGCGGGATCTCGCGCAGGCCCTCCCGGATCAGGAACAGCTGCAACATGGTGACTTCTTCCAGCTGGGCGGCGAGCCACGGCGATCCCGGCAGGGGGGTGCGGCTCGCATCACCGTGGCAGGCGGCGCAGGCCTTCGCCTTCGCCTCGCCGCGCGCCGGGTCGCCCCGGGACTGGGCCGCCGCCGTGCCCGCGACGCAGGCGAGCGCCAGCAAAATAAAAGCGCGGCGGATGGACCTCATCCGCCGCGCCGCATTGCTTCGCCCCATTTATTTCTGGTAGCTCACGCGGTAGATCGCGCCGTTCTGCTCGTCGGCGACCAGCAGCGAGCCGTCGGGCAGCTGCAGCACGTCGACCGGCCGGCCCCAGAACTTGTTCTCCTTCGGGTCCATGAAGCCGGTCATGAAGGGCGCCACCTTGGCGACTTTCTTGCCGTCGGCGCTCACCTTCACGCTCAGTACGTCGTAGCCGAACAGATCGCTCCTGTTCCACGATCCGCGTCGCGCCACGAAAATCGAGTCCTGGTAATCCTTCGGGAACATCGACCCGGTGTAGAAACGCATGCCCAGCGCGGCGGCGTGCGGTCCCATCAGCGCGACCGGCATCGTCACGCCCTTGCACGGGTCCTTCTTCTTGATGTCCGCGTCGGGTATGCCGTTGGCGTGGCAGTACGGGAAGCCGAAAAACTCGCCCGTCTTCGACAGGCGGTTCAGCTCGTCTTCCGGGCCGTTCTCGCCCTGCCAGTCGCGCCCGTTGTCGGTGAACCACAATTCGCCGGTCTTCGGATGGAAGTCGAAGCCGACGGTGTTGCGTACCCCGCGCGCGACCACTTCCATGTTGGAGCCGTCGGCGGTGTAGCGGCGGATCTGCGCGAACTGGTCGCTGACTTCGCAGATGTTGCACGGCGCGCCGACCTGGACGTAGAGCTTGGCGTCGGGGCCGAAGGCGATGAATTTCCAGTTGTGGTGCACGTCGGGCGGCAGCTTGAATGCTTCGGTCAGCTCCACCGGCTTGACGTTGGGGTTATCCTCGATGTCGTCGTAGCGGAACACGCGGTTGATCGCCATGACATAGAGGTTGCGACCCTGGAACGCGACGCCGTTGGGCTGGTTGAGCTTTTGCGCCAGGATGCGGTGCTCGCGGCGGTCGCCGAGATCCTTGATTTCGTAGACGCGGCCGATGGCGCGAGTGCCCGCCCAGATCGTTCCCTTGTTGCCGCGGGCCATCATGCGCACCCCGGGCATGCCGTGCGCCCACAGTTCGACCTTGAAGCCCTTGGGAACCTTGATCCTGTCGAGAGGGATCTCGTTCGGCGGCGTCACCGTCATCCGGTTCGCATGGGCCGACAGGTTGGGGTTCTTCATGCGCTCGGGGAAGTAACCGCCCTTGTCCTTGCGCTGCTGGATTTCCTTCGCGCTCGGCGGCGCGGTTTGCGGGCCGACCATCTGTTGCGCCAGGGCAATACCGCCCACCAATCCGAGCGCGGCAGGCGCGACCGCCCTGAACGCACCGGAACGGAACAATCTCTTCAGGAACGTTTTCATCTTTTTTATCCTCCGCAGGAATGCTGACTCAGCCCGCCAAACGTCCGGGCGTCCCTATGATACACATGGGAGGCAGGGGGTAAAGTGGCGGCCCGGCGACCGGTGTGCTGCTAGAATTTGACGCATAAAGAAGGGGGGACCGCATGCATGCAGTCGGGAATTCAGGGGCCTGGGTGCGAGGACTCGCTGCTCTGGCCATGCTGGGTGCGGCGACGGTGGGTCTGGCCCAGGGCTACCCCGTCAAGCCGCTGCGGTTCGTGCTGCCGTACCCCCCGGGCGGAGGCTCGGACACGATCGGGCGGCCGCTCGCGGCGAAAATGGCGGAGAGCCTGGGACAACAGGTCGTGGTCGAGAACCGCGGCGGCGCGGGCGGCAACATCGGCATGGAGCACGTGGCGCGCTCGGCGCCCGACGGCTACACCATCGTGATGGCGCTGACGGCGCAGCTCGCGGTCAATCCCGGCCTGTACCCGAAGCTGCCGTACGATCCGCTCAGGGACTACGCGCCGATCACGCTGCTCGGCAACGGCGCCTATGTGCTCGTCGTGCATCCTTCGCTGCCGGTGAAGTCGGTGAAGGAGTTGATCGCGCTGGCGAAGTCCCGGCCGGGACAGATCGCCTATTCGTCGTCGGGCAGCGGCAGCGGCGGCCACCTCGCCAACGAGCTGTTCGACAGCATGGCCGGGACCCGGATGCTGCACGTGCCGTACAAGGGCGGCGGCCCGGCGCTGATGGACCTCATCGCCGGCCAGGTGCAGGTGCTGTTCGCGACCCAGCTCGCGTCGTGGCCGCACGTGCAAAGCGGGCGCATCCGCGCGCTGGCTTCCAGCGTCGCCCGGCGGCCCGCCTCGTTGCCCGACCTGCCGACCGTCGCGGAATCCGGCCTGCCCGGGTTCGACGCGGGGGTCTGGTACGGCATCCTCGCGCCCGCGGGAACGCCGCGCGAGATCATCATGAAGCTGAACGGCGAGGTCGTCCGCGCGCTCAACCAGCCCGATTACCGCAAGCTCCTGGTCAGCAACACGATCGAGCCCGTCGGCAGCCCGCCCGAGGAACTGGCCCGCCACACCAAAAGCGAGATTGCCAAGTGGGCCAGGGTCATCAAGGAAGCAAACGTTCGGGTCGATTAACCGTCATGGCGATCAGTTTTCTTGCGCATTGCAAGAAAACTGTAACTTTCCCCGTGTAACGTGGCGGACATATTGCTGCGGCGCTGGATTCCGGCTTCAGCGCTTGGCCACGCTACCGGGAGAACCTGATGTCTGGACGGAATTATCTGGCAGGCCTGCTGGCAGCCTCGCTGTTCGCCGCGCCTGCCGCATGGGCGCAGAACAGAGGCGCGCACGGCGCGGGCGATTACCCCAACAAGCCGGTGCGGATGATCGTCCCGCTCGCCCCCGGCGGCGGCAGCGACATCGTCGGCCGCGTCGTGGCGCAGGGTCTGACCCAGCAGTGGGGGCAGACGGGGGTGGTCGAGAACCGGCCGGGCGCCGGTAGCACGATCGGCACCGCGAGCGCGGCGCGCGCGACGGCGGACGGTTACTCCCTGCTGGTGACGAGTTCCTCGCTCGTGATCGGACCGGCGCTCTACCCGAGCCTGTGGTACGACGTGGTCAAGGACTTCGATGCGATCTCGATGCTTGCGAGCCAGCCCAGCATCGTCGCCGTGCATCCGTCGATCCGGGCCAGGACGCTGAAAGAACTGATCGCGCTCATGCAGGCCGAGCCGGGCAAGCTGGGTTTCGGCTCCGCCGGGCAGGGCACGGCGAGCCATCTCGCCAACGAGCAGTTCCTGATGAGCGCCGGCGTGAAGGCGACGCACGTGCCGTACAAGAGCGCGGGGCTGGCCGCGACCGCGCTGCTCGGCGGGGAGATCCAGTTCATGGTCACCAACATGGCGACGGCGGTGCCGCTGGTCAAATCGGGCAAGCTGCGCGGCTTGGCCGTGACCGGCGCGCAGCGCAGTGCGTCGGTCCCCGACCTGCCCACGGCGTCGGAAGCGGGGCTGAAAGGCTACGAGTACACGACCTGGTACGGCGCGCTCGCGCCGGATGGCACGCCGCGTAGGATCGTGAGCCAGCTCCACGGCGACTTCGTGAAAGTCCTGCAGACGCCCCAGATCACCGGGTCGTTCTCCGCGCAGGGCCTCGACGCGCAGTCCAGCACGCCTGCGGAGTTCTCGGCGTTCGTCAAGGCCGAGCTGCAGAAGTGGACCGGCGTCGTCCGCACCGCGGGGCTCAAGGTCCAGTAACGGCTGCTAGAATGGCGCCTTTCTGCGGGAGGCGGTCATTCAACCACGCAAGGGTCTGGGCATCGCCGTCATCGGCGCCGGCCGCATCGGCGGATTGCGGGCGCGCCTCGCCTCCGAGCACGCCGCCGTCAGGTTCCTGGCGATAGCCGACGTCGAGCCGGGCCGGGCGCGCGACCTCGCACAGAAGACCGGCGCGCAATTCCATTCGGGCGACAACGCAGCCGCCATTTCGCGCCCCGAGGTCAACACCGTCATCGTGTCCTCCAGCGAGGGCGCGCACGTCGAGCCGATCCTGCAGGCGATCGAGCTCGGCAAGACCGTGCTGGTGGAAAAACCGATCGCGCTCACCTTGGCCGATGCCGACCGCATCATCCGCGCTGCGGAGAAGAAGGGCGTCGACGTCCACGTCGGTTACAGCCGCCGCTACAAGGAGCGTTACCTCATCGCCAGGGAGCAGATCGAGCAGGGGCGCATCGGCCGCATCGTCGGCGCCGCCGCGCGCGTCTTCAACCTGCGCTCGCAGGCGACCGCCATATTGAAGCGCAATCCGGACGCAACCCCGGTGGTGGACGCGCTGACCTACTACGTCGACCTCATGAACTGGTTCATCAAGGGCAAGGAGCAAGGCGCGCGGGTGAAGGAAGTCTTCGCGCGCGGGCAGAAGGGCGTGCTGAAGGAGTCCGGCTTCGACACCGAGGACGTGAGTTACGCCATCCTCACCTACGCCGACGGCACGGTCGCGAACCTCGGCATCGCCTACTCGCTGCCGGACGCGTACCCGTCGCGCGGCCACGCGGCGCGGGTCGAAGTGCTCGGCACCGGCGGCGTGCTGATCCTCGACGACGACCATACCGACCAGATCATGTACAGCGAGAAGGGCATCCCGCACGTCTACCTGCCCGACCAGGCGGTGAACATGGTGTTCCTGCAGAGCGGCACGCCCGGTGACTGGGCGCTGGGGGATTTCTGGGGGCCGGTCGCGGCCGAAACACGCGCCTGGCTCGATCACCTTGCCGTGGGCAAGCCGTGCGTATTGGCGACGGCGCGCGAGGCCCGCGCCACGCTCGAAGTCACGCTCGCCATCGAGCATTCCGCCGCCACCGGCAAGCCGGTTACGCTGCCGCTGGCGGGCTAGCCCGTTCGTTGACCTTTTCGCGGTCCGTTGGCTAGACTGCGAGCTCCATTCCATCCGGCAACAAGGACGATTCCACATGGCGGCCAAACTCAAATTCAAGGACACGCGCGACAAGAAGAATCGCAAGCTGACGCGTAAGGACGTGCACGCGGCGGCGAAGCGCTTCAAGAACTGGGGCCGCTGGGGCAAGGACGACCACATCGGCACGCTCAACTATACGACCGGGTCCGATATCGTCGCGGCGGCGCGGCTGGTGCGGAAGGGCAAGGTCATTTCGCTGGCGCTGAACTACGACGAGCGCGGCCCACAGGGCGGCAAGACCAAGTATCCCGCGCTCGGCCGCTTCAATCCCATCCACGTGATGACGCGCACCGGCACCGATGCGTACTCGGGCGTGCTCGATCATCGCAAGATCCGCGGCACCGATGACCTCGTCATCATGGGCCTGCAGTCGGGCACGCAGTGGGACGGCCTCGGCCACATCCTTTATTACGATCACATGTGGAACGGCTACGACTGCCGCAACGTCACCTCCGCCGGCGCGCAGAAGGGCGGCATCGAGAAAACGCGCGAGAAGATGGTCGGTCGCGGCGTGCTGCTCGACGTGGCGAAAGCGCTCGGCAAGAAATGGCTGCCGGACGGCTTCGCGATTACCAACGAGATCCTTGACTTCACCGAGAAGAAGCACGGCGTGCGCGTGCGGCGCGGCGACTACCTGATGGTGCGCACCGGCCATATCGAGCGCTGCCTGTCGTCGAAGAGCTGGGACGGCTATCCCGGGGGCGACGCGCCGGGATTCGCGTTCGAGACGGTGGAGTGGCTGCACAAGAAGGAGATCGCCGGCGTCGCTACCGACACCTGGGGCGCCGAAGTGCGGCCGAACGAGACCGAGGACACCAACCAGCCCTGGCACTGGATCACCATCCCGATCATGGGCCTCACCGTGGGCGAGATCTTCGATTTCACCGCGCTGGCGAAGGACTGCGCCGAGGACAAGCGCTACGAGTTCCTGTTCGTCGCGCCCGCGCTGCCGATCACCGGCGGGGTCGGATCGCCGGTCAATCCCCTCGCGATAAAGTAGCATCGCGAGGGAACGATGAATGCGGAATGCGGAATGATGAACGAACATCATTCCGCTCCGCTCGGAGTGCCGGCCGGGTCATCATTCATCATTCATCGTTCATCGTTGGCCGCGCGGCGGCTGCTACTGCTGCCAGTCGCGCTGTCATTTGCCGGCACGGTAACGATCGCTGACGCACAGACCTATCCCGCGCGGCCGGTGCGCGTCGTCGTGCCGTACGCCGCGGGCGGGCCGTACGACGAGATCGCGCGGGTCATCGGCCAGCGCATGAGCGAGGCGTGGGGCCAGCCGGTGATCGTGGACCCGCGCGGCGGCGCGGCCGGCGGCATCGGCGCCGATCACGTCGCGAAGAGCGCGCCGGACGGCTATACGCTGCTGCTCGCCAACGCCGGCCCGATTACCATCAACCCCAATCTCCACCGGAAACTCCCGTACGACCCGCAGAAAGAACTCGCGCCGGTGACGATGGCGGTCACGGCGATGATGGTGCTGGTGGTGCATCCCTCGCTGCCGGCACGGTCGGTGAAGGAGCTCGCGGCACTGGCCCGGTCGAATCCCGGCCGCCTCAACTATGCATCCGCCGGTATCGGCAACTCGCAGCACATCGCGATGGAATTGCTGAAGGGGACGGCGAAGGCGCAGATGAGCCACGTGCCGTACAAGGGCGCCGCGCCGGCGTTCGTGGATCTCATCGCCGGCAACGTCGATCTCATGTTCGCCAACGTCGTCGGCGCGCTGCCGCACATCCGGTCCGGGCGGCTGCGCGTGATCGCGGTGTCGCAGGCGAAGCGGGCGCCGGTGCTGCCCGACGTGCCCAGCGTCGCCGAAACCTATCCCGACTTCGACATGACGACGTGGGCGGGCTATTTCGTGCCGGCGGCAACGCCGCGCGAGATCGTCTCGAAGCTCAATGCCGACATCGTCAGGGTGCTGCAGCGCCCGGACCTCAAGGAACGTTTCGCCGCCCAGGGCGCGGAAACCGTCGGCGGCGCGCCGGCCGACCTGGCGGCTTTCGTGCGCAAGGAGACGGAGATCTTCGCGAAGGTGATACAGGCAGCAAAAATTGCCGCAGAGTAGACTCTGCCCGCGGCAATTTTTGAACGGGGTAAAGCGGACAGATTCCGACAAACGGGCGTGGTAACGCCAGGGAGAGGGACTATGCGGCAAGGCATCTTGTTTTTCCTGCTATCAGGTTTGGCCGGCATCGGGCAGGCCGCTTCCACGGACGCGTACCCGGCCAGACCTGTCCGCATTGTCGTTCCGCAGTCACCCGGCGCTTCCACCGACATCACGGCTCGCGTGATCGCGCAGCACCTGGCCGAGGCTCTCAAGCAGCCCGTCATCGTGGATAACCGGCCCGGTTCCAGCGGCATATCCGGCACGGAACTGGTCGCCCGGGCCGCCCCCGACGGCTACACCCTGATGATCGTGGCATCGTCCTTCTCGATCAATGCCGCCCTGGGCCGCAAGCTGCCTTACGACGCGGTGCGCGACTTCACCACCGTCACGCAGCTGTCGAAGTTTCCCAACATGCTGGGCGCGCACCCGTCGATGCCGGTGAAGACGCTGGCGGACGTGATCGCGCTCGCGAAAGCAAAGCCGGGCCAGGTCAACTATGCATCGGCGGGACTGGCCACCGGCACGCACATGACGGCGGGTTTGCTGCAGTTCATGACCGGGATCGATCTCCTCCACGTGCCGTACAAAGGCGGCGGCCCCGCGCTGACGGCGGCGATGGGCGGACAGACCCAGCTGGTCATCAGCACCTCCATTGGCATGCTGCCGCACGTGCGGGCCGGGAAGCTGCGCGGCATAGCACTGACCAGCGCCAAACGCTCGGCATCCGCGCCGGACATCCCCACCTTTGCCGAGTCGGTGCCGGGCTACGAGCACGAGCCCTGGAACGGCCTATTCGGCCCGGCCCGGATGCCGAAGCCGGTGCTGGCGAAGGTGAATGCCGAGGTGGTGCGCATCCTGCAATCGCCGGACGTGAAGAAAGTGTTCGAGCGCGACGGCGCCGACGTCGTGGCCAGCAAGCCGGAGGAATTCAGCCAGGTCCTCAAGGCGGAGATCGCCAAGTGGGCAAAAGTCGCGAAAGCGGCGGGCATCAAGGTTGAGTGACGAGTGACGGGTGACGAGTGACGGGGGCTTCGTGAAAAAGATTGCTTTCTTTTCCCTTTTCCCTTTCCTCTTTTCCCTTGGTATGACTGCGGCGCAGGCGCAGGAATACCCCGCGCGGCCCATCCGGCTGATCGTGCCGTTTCCGCCGGGCGGGCCGAGCGACATCGTGGCGCGCGTGTTCAGCCAGCGCGTGGGCGAGGGGCTCGGCCAGCAACTGGTCATGGACAACCGCGGTGGAGCGGGCGGCGCCATCGGCAGCGAGCTCGGCGCTCACGCCGCGCCGGACGGCTACACGCTGCTGCAGGCGACGGCGGGCACGATGGCGATCAATCCGGCGCTCAACCCGAAGCTGCCATATTCGCCGCTGAAGGATTTCGCCGCGGTTTCGCAACTGGCGACGACGCCGTACATCCTGATCGTCAACCCGGGCGTCCCGGCGCGCTCGGTGAAGGAGTTCATTGCACTGGCGAAGGCGAAGCCGGGGCAACTCAACTTCGCGTCCGGCGGCATCGGCACCACCAATCATTTCGCGGCCGAGCTGTTCAAGCTTTCCGCTGGCGTCAGCATGGTGCACATTCCGTACAAGGGCACGGGGGTGGCGCTGAACGACCTGTTCGCCGGCCAGGTGCAGCTCATGTTCATGAACCTGCTGCCCGCCCTGCCGCAGGTGAAGAACGGCAAGGTGCGCGGGTTGGGCGTCACCAGCGCGCAGCGCTCGAAAGCCGCCCCGGACATTCCGACCATCGCCGAGTCCGGCCTGCCCGGGTACGAGACCACCGGCTGGCACGGCTGGGTGGTGCCGGCAAAGACGCCCGCCGCCGTCGTCAATCGCCTGCACGCCGAGATTGCGAAGGCGGCGAAACACCCCGAACTGCGCCAGGTGCTGGAGGCGCAGGGCACGGAAGTGATCGGCAACGCGCCCGAGGAATTCGCCGCCGCGCTCAAGGAAGAGTTCGTGAAATGGGCGAAAGTGGTCCGCGCAGCAGGCATAAAAGCCGAGTGAAAATCAAAAGTATTAGCCACAGAGAACACAGAGATCACAGAGGAAAACCAGGACAATAAAATTATTGGTTCTGTGAATTTCTCTGTGTTCTCTGTGCTCTCTGTGGCTGATCCGAAGTTTTTATTTTAGAAAGGATGGGAATGGCTGTTAAGAAAAAATCGGATGCCGGGAGGAAGAAGTCCGGTGCGAAGAAAGTCATGACTTACGATCTGCACAACCACGTGATTCCCGAGCCGGTGGTGCAGGCGATCCGGCGCCACCCGGACCGCTACGGCACGCGCATCGAGGAGAAGAACGGCAAGCGCTATTTCGACAGCCACGGGCGCATGACCGAGCTGCTGCCCGAATTCTGCGACGTCGAGGCCAAGGTGGCGTGGATGGACCGCGCCGGCATGGACGTGTCGGTGATCTCGGTCGGCCCGCCGATCTATTTCTACTGGCTCGCGCCGGAAACCGGCATCGAGATCATCCGCCTCGCCAACGACGGCATCGCCGGCATGGTGGCGAAGCACCCGGACCGGCTGCGCGGCATGGCGCACCTGCCGATGCAGGACCCGGACGCGGCGGTCGCCGAGCTCGAGCGCGTCGTGAAGGAGTACAAGTTCAAGGCGGTCGAGCTGGCGACTTCGATCGAGGGGTTGTCGCTCGCGGACGTGAAGTACCGCAAGGTGCTGAAGGCGATCGAGAAGCTGGGGCTGTTCGTCTTCACCCATCCCTACCAGTGCCTCGCCAGCGGCGGGATGGATTCCTATTACCTGCGCAATTTCGTCGGTTTCCCGCTCGACACCACCATGATGATCGCGCACCTCATGTTCAGCGGCGCGCTCGACGACCTGAAGAAGCTGCGCTTCCTGGTTTCGCACGGCGGCGGCTTCATGCCGTACCAGATCGGCCGCTTCATCCACGGTCACGACGTGCGCCCCGAGCCCAAGGTGAACAACGCGAGCTCGCCGCGCGAGCTGTTCAAGCGCTTCTACTTCGACTGCCTCACGCACGAGCCGCGTTCCACCCGCCACCTCATCGGCATGGTGGGGGCGAACCGCATCGTCATCGGCACCGACAACCCGTTCGACATGGCGCCGAAGGGCGACAGGCTGCAGGTGGGGCAGGTGAACGCGATTCCCGGCCTGACGCGGGAGGAGCGGGAGTGGATTTGCAACAAGACCGCGAAATCACTTCTCGGCGAGAAGTGATTTCGCAATAAAAAAGGCCGCGCATTGCGCGGCCTTTTTCCTTTCGTGCATGCGTTTT
Organism: uncultured Streptomycetaceae bacterium; assembly: GCA_964581835.1. Lineage (GTDB taxonomy): Bacteria > Pseudomonadota > Gammaproteobacteria > Burkholderiales > SG8-41 > SG8-41. The sequence goes on from CAZOQY010000077.1 coordinate 11,435, forward strand.
CAGCCGCCTGCGGCGGCCTTCACCAGCTTCTCGAACTCCTAGCGGACGTCGAAGATCTGCTTGAGCCGCGTCACCGCCGAGTGCGGGCTGGTGACGACTTTGCGGCCCGGCGCCTTGGGAATGCCGGCAGCCGCGCGCGCGGCCGAGAACTGGCCCAGCACCAGCGCGTCGCAATGCCCCAACTCCGCCGCCGCTGCCGCGATCAGGCTGTCGTGCTCGGTGACGTGGCCTTTCTGCAGGGCCACGAGCGCCGCCGGCACGGTGCGTGTCTTGAGTTTCAGCTGGATGCCGCGGCTCGAGGCGAGTTCCTCGAATTCCTTCCTGAGCGAGGGGATGCTGGGCTCGAAGGTGGTGATGAGCGCCACGTTGGAACCGGCCGCCAGCGCTTCTTCCAGCATCGCCTCGTTGGGCTTCAGCACCGGGATCTTCACCGCGTCTCTCGCCGCCTCGATCGCGGTGCCGAAGGCGGAGCAGGTAAAGAGTATCGCGTTGGCGCCGCAGCTCTCGTGATAGCGCGCGAGCGCGACGAAGCGGTCCTTCATCGCCTGGTCGATGCTGCCCGCCGCCTGCAGGTCGGGCGGCAGCGAATCGTCGAGCAGGTGGGTGATGCGCGCCTGCGGCCAGTGCTCGCGAAACACCTGCGCCACCGGCTCGATGGCGACCGGCATGGCGTGGACCAGCGCGATACGGGGTGC
>CAZOQY010000078.1:0-6776 GCA_964581835.1 uncultured Streptomycetaceae bacterium
TACACCTTCATGGACCGGTTGAAACCGCTCGGCGTCATCGAGAAGTGTCCCCGCCTCGCCGCCTGGCACGATGCCCTGCTCGCCGCCCCGGCGGTCAAGGCCTCGACCGTCGCCAACATCGAGGCGGTGTGGCAGGAAAACCTGATCCTGCGCAAGCGCTGGCTGGGTCACCTCGTGTCTAAGAGCGTGATGGGCGCGAGCGCGGCGGCGTAGAAAAGCAAGGATGAAGGCGGAAGGATGACCCCCGCTGCGCGGACGCCTTCGAGGTATAGCCCCGCGCTGCAGGCGCTGCACTGGCTTACCGTCGTCCTCGTCTTTACCGGCTACCTGATGGCGCCGGACGGATCGGAGCAGCAGATCTACTCCGCCGCCGGGGATTTCGACCGCCGGACGCACGAGACGCTGGGCATCTCGGTTTTCGTGCTGACGTTTGCGCGCCTCGCCTGGCGCTGGTTCGACCCAGCGCCCAGGCACGAGGGTATGCCCGTGTGGATGCGGCACGCGGCGTGCACGGTGCACACGATCCTGTACGTTCTGCTGTTTGCCGTCCCGCTCACCGCCATCGCCGGCGCATGGCTTTCCGGCCACCCCCTCACGCTGTGGGCACTGCCGGACATCGCGCCGATGGTGGCGGAGTCGCGTGAACTCGGCCAGGCGGTCGTCGGCTGGCACACGACGCTCGGCGATGCGCTCATCTATCTTGCCGCGCTGCATGCCGCCGCCGCGCTCTACCACCATTTCTTCCTGCGCGACGGCGTGCTGATGGCGATGGTGCCGGGCGGGCGAAGGGACGGCTGACGAAGGACGAACCGGATTGGAACCAAGTTTCGCCGGGCGAGTCTCATCCCTCATCCCTCATCACTCGATACGATGCATAACGACGATCACCCCACCGGCCGCATCCTGACCCGGCGCGAAGCCCTCGCCCTGCTCGGCGGCGCGGCGATGCTGGCGGGCGGCGTGCGCCCGGGCAGCGCCTTCGCGCAAGGACTTCCTTCCTGCGTCGTGACGCCGGAGCAGACGGAAGGCCCCTTCTTCACCGACGTGAAGCTGAACCGCTCCGACATCCGCTCCGACCCCACGGACAAGTCGGTGCGGGAAGGCGTGCCGCTCACGCTCGCCCTGCGCGTGTCGGCCGTCGGCGCGGGGGGCTGCGCGCCGCTCGCGGGCGCGATGGTGGACGTATGGCATTGCGACGCGGCGGGTGCGTACTCGGACTCGGACCGGGGCACGGCGGGGAAGAAATTCCTGCGTGGCCACCAGATGACGGACGCAAAGGGCGTCGCGCGCTTCACGACCGTCTATCCCGGCTGGTACCCGGGCCGCGCGGTGCACATCCACTTCAAGGTGCGCATCGTCGCCGGGCCGAACCTGGGCGGCGAGATCACCTCGCAGCTTTACTTCGACGAAACGGTCAACGAGCGCGTGCTGGCGCGCGCGCCCTACGCCGCCCGCCCCGCCGGCTCACGCACCCTCAACGGCACCGACGGTCTCTACCGCCGCGGCGGCAGGCAACTCATGCTCGCGCTCGCCGAGAGCGGCGGCGGGTACGCCGGGGAATTCCACATAGGCGTGAAGCTGTAACCCGCATCTCGCCACCCACCACCGTCACTGCTCGACTTTGATGTTGGCCGCCTTCGCGACCTTGCGCCATTTCTCCATCTCCAGCGGCAACTGCTTGCGCAGTTCCGCCGGGTTGAGGTAGTCCGCCTCCACGCCCTCGGCGGTAAAACGCTTCAGCGTCTCCGGCAACTTGAGGTAGCGGGCCATTTCCGTGGTGAGCTTGTCGACGATGGCCGGCGACGTGCCGGCGGGCGCGGCGACGGCCCACCAGTTGTTCGCCTCGTAGCCGGTCACGCCGGATTCGGCGGCGGTCGGCAGGTCGGGCGCCGCAGCGGCGCGCCTGGCGCCGGTGGTCGCGAGCGCCCGCACGCGGCCCGACGGCCCCATGAACGGCAGGGTCTGGATCAGGGAGCCGATGTTGACCTGGGCCTGTCCGTTCATGACGTCCACCAGCGCCGGGAAACCGCCCTTGTAGACCACGCCCACCATTTTCATGCCGGACATGTAGTTGAAGCTCTCGGCGGCGAAGTAGGCGAAGCCGCCCGACGAGGTCAGCGTCAGCTTGCCGGGGTTGGCGCGCCCGTACGCGATCAGTTCCTTCGCGCTGTTGACCTTGAGTCCCGGGTGAACCGACACCACGCTCGGGCCAAAACCCAGCTTGCCGACCCAGGCGAAGGAATTGACCGGGTGGTAAGGCAGCTTGCTGCGCGTGCCGCCGTGCACCGAGTGCGCCGCCGAAACGAACAGCAGCGTGTGCCCGTCGGGGCGCGCGTTCGCCGCGATCTCGGTGGCGATGATGCCTTCCGCGCCGCCGCGGTTGTCGACGATGAACTGCTGGCCGAGCCGCTCGGTGAGATATTGCGCGAGATAGCGCGCCATGATGTCGTTGCTGCCGCCCGGCGGGAACGGCACCAGCACCCGCACCGACCGCGTCGGGTAAGCCCCGGCATCCTTGTTGCCCTGCGCCTGAACGCTGCCCGCGGCGAGCAGTGCGGCCACGCAAACCGCGATGACTGATTTCATTTCCATTTCCTCCTCGTTGTCGGTGACGACGCTCCACTCCTAGCCGGGGCAAAAATCCGTGCGGTTCCAGTTCTTCGGAAAACGCGGGCCGCTGATACCCGGCTTGCCGTCGGCGACGCGCTGCAGCAGGTCTTTCACCTCGGTTTCGAAGGTCGCGAGGGCGCGGGCGCTGCGCGAGCCGCGGTGGCCGCCGGTGTCGTCGTAATCGACGAGCTTGGCATGCGGGATATGCTGCGCCGCCTCGAGCACGCCGCCCTGGCGCGGCGGATGGAGCTGGTCCTGGCAGTTCGGCAGGATCAGCACGCGCGCGCGGATGGAGCGGGCCGCGGCCGCCATGTCGCCCTTGAAGTTGTGCGTCTGGCTGATGTCGTGGCTCTGGATCGCCCAGCTGCGGTAGATCCAGTCGCGCGCCTGCACGGTGTTGCCGACCCGTTTGGCGTCGTTCGCGAACGCGGCGTGGACCTGCTCGCGGGTGGCGTAATCCATCTCGTAGCCTTCAGCGGTGACGCCGACGACGCTCTGGATCTGCAGTCCGACGCCGATGCCGGCGCGCGGCGGATCGTCGTTCGGGTAATTGCCGTCCTGCCACTTCGGATCGACCATGATCACCTGGCGCACCGCCTCCCAGATGAAGTTGCCCTGGCGGTTGGCGCGCGCCATCGGCGTGCCCGGGATCACCGCCTCCATGAAATTGGGATAGCTCACCGCCCACTGGAAGGACTCGATGCCGCCCATGGAGCTGCCCGCCACCGCGACCAGCTTCCTGATGCCGAGGCACTCCGTCAGCATGCGGTACTCGGCGTTGACCATGTCGCGGATGTTGAAGCGCGGGAAGGACATGTTCATGCCCGAGCGCGTGGGCGAAGTGGTCGCGTTCGGATCCATGGACGCGACGCCCAGCGTGTCGGGCTGGATGATGAAGTAGCGTTTCGGATCGAAGGCCTTGCCGGGCCCGACCCAGTAGGTCTGGTTGGCACGGTTACCCTGCAGCCCGTGCAGCGACAGTATGCCGTTGCTCTTCGCCTCGTTAAGCGTGCCGAACGTGATGTAGGTCATGCGGAAGTTCGGGATGACCTCGCCGCTTTCGAGCCTGAGGTCGCCCAACTGGCAGGTCTGCACCGGCTGCTTCTGCGCCGAGACGCCCTGTGCCGCGAGTGGCGGAGACATCACCAATGCGAGCGCCGCGCAAGCCGCGGCCGGGATATGGATCGAACGGGAACGGGTCGGCATGGCATCCTCCTCCAGGATGGGAGAAGGAAACATACTCCAATTGCCGCCCGTTACGGGGGCGGTTCCACAACACGGACGGGGAAACGCCGCCCGCCCGGCGGACGGCGCTCAGGCTTTGGCGGCCTCGACGGTGGAAGTCGATTCGTCGGGCAGCAGGAAAACGATCGCGGCCTTGATCGCCGCGATGCCGGCCATGATCCACAGCAGCGTGGAAAAACCCACGCTCTTCACCATCGGTCCCAGCAGCCACACCGCGGCCGAACTGATGCCGAAGGCGACCGTCAGCCGCATGCCGGCCACGCGCGAGCGCAGGCGGTCGTCGACGTAGCGCACGATCATGGCGTCGGTGAACGGGATCGAGCCGAAGATGAAGATCATCACCAGCATCAGCGCGACGAACATGCCCCAGTCCTGGGTGTAGGCGGCGACGATCAGGAGCGGCACCTGCGCGATCGACATCCACAGCTGCAGCGGCTTGAACGGCATCACGTCGATCAGGCGCCCGACGACGACCTGGGCGAAGGAAGCGACCGTGTAGATCGCCGCCAGCAGCGCGCCCAGCACCGCCGGGTCCTCGATCACGCCCCGGAACGACTCGGTCAGGAGCTGCGAGTTGCCGTTGGTGGTGAAGTTGAACAGGATGCTGCTGGTCGCCGCCGCCGCGGTCATGACCGCGAACGCGCGCACCAGCATGGCGGGGGTCAGCACGACCTTGGCCTTGCCGCCCTTGCCTTTCGACGGCGCGTGCTCTTCCTTCGGGCAGGCGATCGCGAACACGATCCCGCAGCCGATGGCGATGAGGCCGGGTATCGCGAAGGCCGCGCGCCAGCCGATCCACTTCACCAGGAAGCCGGTGACGATGGCGGCGACCGCGATGCCGAGGTTGCCGGCGAGGCCGTTGATGCCGATCACGGCGCCCGGGTTGGACACGTTCTGCACCAGCATCGGGATGCCGACCGGGTGGTAGATCGCCGCGAAGGCGCCGAGGAGCGTCAGCGCCGCCGCGAGCTGCCAGGCGTTCTGCGTGACCGATACGAGCAGCGCGGCGGCGCCGATGCCGAAGAAAAAGATGATCATCATGGCGCGCCGGCCCCACACGTCGCCGAGGCGACCGGCGGGCAGCGCGCCCAGCCCGAACAGGGCGAAAGCGCCCACGCTGTAGGGCATCAGGTCGGTCCAGGTGGAATAGCCGAACTCCACGGCGATCGTCGCGACGGCCGTGGCGAAGATCAGCAGGAACATGTGATCGATGCCGTGCGCGATGTTCAGCAGCAGGTTCACGATCGGGGGAAACCCGTTCTTGACCGGGACAGCCTGGGAGGGTGTGCTCATGGAACGGGATTGTGCTCCGGTGCGGACCGTCTGTCTTTCGATGTTTTACAGTAAACTATCGAGAAATGGACACCTCATCTTCCACCCCTCATTCACCCGCTCATTCACTGCGCCTCTCCCTGCGCCCCCTGCCGGCCGGACTGGCCGGCGTACCGGAGAGCCCGGTACAAGGACCGGCCTCCAGCGCCCTCGTGCTGAGACGGACGACCTACCCGCGCGGCCATCACATCAAGCCGCACTGGCATTCCCGCGCCCAGTTCCTTTATGCAGTCGAGGGTACGATGCGCGTGCGCACGCCGCGACAAGCGTGGATCGTGCCGCCGAGCCGGGCGCTGTGGCTGCCGGCCCGCACCGTGCACGAGATCCAGGCGGACAGCGTCGTCGAGATGCACAGCCTCTACGCGAGCGACGCTGCGGGCGCGGGCATGCCCGCCTCGTGCGTGGTGCTGACCGTGACGCCCCTGCTGCGCGAGCTGGTGGTGCGCGCCGTGGCGCTGCCGGCACGCTACGACGGGGACGGCGACGACGGCCTGGTCATGAAGCTGCTGATGGCGGAGATACGCCGCCTGCCGCACTGCGCGCTCGATCTGCCGCTGCCGGAGAGCCCGGACCTGACGAGCCTGTGCGAGCGCATCCTCGCCGATCTCTCGACGCGGCAGCCCTGCGATTTCGATGCGGGGCGCCTCAACACCAGCACGCGCACGCTCTACCGCCGCTTCCTCAGGGAGACCGGCATCACCTTCGCGCGCTGGAAGCAGCAGGCGCGGCTGCTGGAGTCGATCCGCCGCCTTGCCGACGGCACACCCGTCACCACCGTGGCGATGGACCTGGGCTACGAGAGCCCGAGCGCCTTCTCCACCATGTTCCGCCGCTCGCTGGGCATACCGCCGCGGGCTTTTATATCCGGTTAGTGACCCCGCTGCCGCGAAGAACGAACACCTCGACGAACGCGGCGATGAGCGCGCCGGGCATGGTGACGTAGGCAACCTGGACACCGGTCCCCTCCGCGAACGGGCCAGCCAGCGTGTCCGCGATCAGGATCGCGGCCGTCACCAGCTGGTAGATCCACGCGCAGGCCGGTATCCGCCGCCACTGCACGGCGCCGAACTTCCAGCCGAACCAGGCGGTACCGGCGAGCCCCCACGTCGCGGTGAGCCAGCGGATTTCCTGCTGCGAGAGATCGACCATCAGCGTGATGATCAGCAGGGCCAACAGCGGCCCGATCAGGAAGAACATCAGCGCGCCGAACGAAAGCAGAACCCATTGCCCAAGGCTCGCGACCAGGTCGCCGCCCTCGCCCGCGTCGACGCCGGGCGCCCGCGACAGCCTGCGCGCCGATATCGCGCGCCCAGCGTAGTAGCTGAAAGCCAGCTGCGCCGCGAGCAGCACGAACAGCGCGGCCGTGCTGCCGGCCATCCACGACAGGGGCAGCGCGATGAAGCTGACCAGCAGGAACACCCAGAACCCCGCCGCCATGCGCAGCACGAAGACATGATCGAGCGTAACGAGGTAAGCGAGCCCGAAACCGATGGCCCACAGGATCGCGGCGACCTGGTCGAAGTTCTCCTCGGTGGCGACCCACCAGACGAACCGCCCCACGAGCGCCAGCACGATCACCGCGCCGACGA
>CAZOQY010000078.1:6876-11986 GCA_964581835.1 uncultured Streptomycetaceae bacterium
GCCCGGATGATCTTGCCCCACTTCGCCACCTCGTTGCGGACGTGGGCGCCGAACTCGCCGGGCGTGGAGTGCGCGGGTTCCAGGTCGGTGGGCGCGAAGCGCTGCTTTACGTCGGGATGAGCCAGCGCGGTCGCCGCTGCCGCGTTGAGCCGGGCGACGACGTCGCCCGGCGTGCCCGCGGGCACCATCAGGCCGTACCAGGACGTCACGTCGTAGCCGGGCACGCCGGACTCGGCGAGCGTCGGCAGGTTGGGCGCGATGGCCGAGCGACGAGCGCTGGTCACCGCGAGGGCCCGCATCTTGCCGGCCTTGACCTGCTCGAGCCCGGCGCTGGTGGAGGGATAGCCGACCGACGCCTCCCCGCTTACCAGGCCGATGATGGCCTGCGGCGTGCCCTTGTAGTTGACCTCGACCATGCGGGTACCCGTGACGCTGTCGAAGAGCTTGGCCGCGAGCCGGATGGCGGCGCCGGCGGTGGCGACGTTCAACTCGCCCGGGCGTTTCTTCGCGAGTGCGATCAGTTCCTTCGGCGTCTTCACCGGCAACGACGGGTGCACCGCGAGGATGAACGAGCCGCCCGCCAGCATGGTGACCGGCGCGAAATCGCGCACGAGGTCGTAGCCCAGCTTGTTGTAGAGCGTCATGCTGATCGAGTGGGCGATGTTGCCCATCATCACCGTGTAGCCGTCGGGCGGGGACTTGGCGGCCACCTCGGCGCCGAGGTTACCCGCCGCGCCGGCGCGGTTGTCGATCACCAGCTGCTGGCCGAGCGCCGCCGCGAGCTGCGGCTGGACGAAACGCGCGACCGTGTCGTTGCCGCTGCCCGCCGGAAACGGCACGATCAGCCGCACCGGCTTGACCGGATATTGCGCGTGGGCGGTGACGGCGCCCGCGAGCAAGGCGGCCAGCGCCGCCAGGATTTTCTTCTTCATGAGTTTCTCCTCGAAAAATCGTCTCCAGTATGCCACGGGGGCCGCGCCGAACGGAGCAGTCGTGATATGTTTGCAGTTCCATGCGCGCCAAGACCGTCGCCATACTGGAAAGCCGCCTCGGCGAGCAGCTCGCCGGTCTGATCGACAAGCGCGGCGGCCGGGCGGTATGGGCCCCGGCGCTGGCGGAAGTACCCGACATCGACCCCGCTTACATCGGGCATCTCGTCAGGGAGCTGGCCTCGCTCCCCGCCAGCGTCGCGATCTTCCAGACCGGCGTCGGCACCCATGCCCTGTTCAAGACGACGGACACGCTCGGCCTGACCGCGGATTTCATCGCCCGCCTCTCCCGCATGACGGTGGTCGCGCGCGGGCCCAAGCCGACCGGCGCGTTGCGCTCGCGCGGCGTGCGCATCGATCTCAACGCGGCCGACCCGTTCACCACCGCGCAGGTGCTGGATGCGCTCGCCCCGGTGCCGCTCGACGGCCAGCGCGTCATCGTGCAGCGCTACGGCGTCGCCAATGCGGAACTCGACGAGGCATTGCGCGCGCGTGGCGCGCAAATCCTGGAAATACCGACCTACCGCTGGTCGTTGCCGGAGGACACGCGCCCGCTGCACGACCTGATCGGCGCGCTCGAGCGGCGCCAGATCGACGCCGTCACCGTCACCAACGCGGCGCAGGTCTACAACCTGTTCGCGCTGGCGGAGCGGCTCGGCCGCGCGGACGCGCTGCGCGAAAGCCTCAACCGCACGCTGGTCGCCTCGGTCGGGCCGGTGTCCTCGGACGCGTTGAAGCGCTTCGGTGTCGCCGTGGGGCTCGAGGCGAGCCCGCCCAAGCTGGGCCCGCTCGTGACAGCGCTCGACGAAGCCCTGTCGCGCTGAGCCGTCACGATTTGGGCGTGGGCAACCCCGGCGGCGACGCGGATGGTCTCAGCCTCGACTGCACCAGTCCCGCGACCGCGCGCGCGTGCGCCGGCGACGCGGCATAGAGGCGCCAACCGAAGCGCGTCTTGTCTTTCAGAAAAACGACGTAGATCACGGCGTCTTCCTTGTGCACGAGCACGGTGTCGACGTCTTTCGCGGCGACCGATTCCTCCCGCGATATCCATCCCGCCAGTCGCGCCGATCCGCGCAGCACGACCGAACCGTCGGCGTTGATCGTCACCGACTGTTCGACCGGGCCGGCGTGGTTGGCGTACCCCCAGGTGGCGCACAACGCCGCGAGCAGCAGCCAGAATGGCAGTTGCAGCGCGCAAGTGAAAATCGCGGCCACGGTGCAAGCCAGCAGCGCCGGGATGATCCAGCGCAGCGCGGGCGGCTCGATGCTCCGGATGGCGGTAATCCCGCCCTGCCCGCGCTCGACCATCCATCCTTCCGGCACCACGGCAAAACCGGCTGGTGACGGGCCAACGAGTTCGGCCGCCCGCGGCTCGATCGTCAATGGCCGGAACGAGTTTGCCGACCACGGCCACAGCACCGCCACCGCGATGCCCAGTATGGCAATGGCGAAATTGATCTCCATCACCACGCCGGGGATAAAACCCGCCTGCTTCTGCCGCCGTGACGGGTGACGGGTGACGAGTGACGGGTCTCCCGCCCAGCGGGCGCGGCATCCGCGCACTCTTACGGGTTCCGGATACCCATCACTCATCACTCGTCACTCATCACTGCTTGCCGGGTGCCTGCACCAGGCACTCCGCCAACCCCGCGGTCGCCTTGTCGTAGGCCGCGCGCGCGTCGCTGTTGTCGTTGTGGAACTTGCGCCACGCGCCGGCGCCGGAATCGTAATAGAAGGTGCTGCCGTCGATGTCGGCCGAGCCGCCGCGAAACGCGAGCACGAAGCGCGTGTCGTCGTGGTGGAGCTTCGCCACGGGCCGGTCGCGGCCGGTGCGCAGGTTGTAGGCCGCGACGGCAGGCGCCTGAAAATAACGGCCCGCGCCGCGGCAGGGATCGGGCAGGCTCGCGCCGACCTGGGCGACGAACGGCGCGTAGGCACGCTCGAAACCGCCAAGAGAAAGCCTGTCCGCCCAGGACATCAGCAGCCCCGCCAGCACCAGGCCCAGGGGGATGGTCCAGAGCCGGTTCAAAGCCCAGCGCGTCACCGGCCGCCCGGTGTGCCGCGCGTAAGCCAGGCTGAAGGACTGGTACACGATGCCCGGGCAAAGCAGGATGATGACGAGGTAGCTCCAGCTGCCCACGTGCGGCCAGTCCGTCGATCCGTCGTGGAACGCCCACGCCACCAGCACGAGATACACCACGAGCAGCGCGATGCTCAGCCGCGTACGCGGCGCGACTGTCGCCGCTACGCCGGCGTTCGCGACGGTCACGGGCTGTTCTTCATCCCTCATCCCTCCGCCCTCATCCCTCGCGCGAAGCGGCCTACTCCGCCTTCATCTTCCGCTCCTGGATCAGCACCGTGTACTTTTTCAGGTCGGCTTCCAGGGTCGCCGTCGCCTGCTCCGGCGTGCCGCCGATGGCATCGATACCGTCGGCCTCGAGGCGCCTGGCGGTATCCGGGGCGGCGAGACTTTTCCGGAAATGATCGTTGAGCGTCGCGACGATCTCGCGCGGCGTGCCCTTCGGCGCGGCCAGCAGGAACCAGGCCGTGAACTCGTAGCCCGGCAGCGACTCGGCGATCGGCGGCACGCCGGGCAGCGCTTTCACCGGCTTCTCGCTCGTCACGCCCAGCGCGCGCAGGCGCCCCGACTGCACGTAGCCGACAGCGCCCGCGACGCCGGAGAACGCTACGCCCACCTCCCCGCTGATGGCCGCGAGCAGCGCCGGGCCGCCGCCCTTGAACTGCACGACGACGATATCGGTCTTCGCGAGATGGTTGAACAGTTCGCCGGCGATGTGCGGATTGGTGCCCGTGCCGGCGCCGCCGTAGTTCAGCGCGCCCGGGCGGGATTTCGCGAGCTTGATCATCTCGCGCACGTTTTTCGCGGGCACCGACGGGTGCACGCTCAGGAACGAAGGCGTCGAGGCCAGCATGGAGATGGCGTCGAAATCCCTGAGCGGGCTGTACGGCACCTTGCTGTACATCAGCGGGTTCGTCACCATCGGCGTGGTGTTGATGAGCAGCGTGTAGCCGTCCGGCTTCGCGCGCGCCGCCTCCGCGGTGCCGATGATGCCCGATGCCCCCGCGCGATTGTCCACCACCACCTGCTGGCCGACCGATTTCGAAACCGCCGGCGCGAGTATCCGCGCGGTCACGTCCACGGTGCCGCCCGGCGGGAACGGGCTGATCAGCCGGATCGCCCGGTCCGGATACTTGCCGGTCTGCGCCCACCCCGCCGGCATCCACGCCAATCCCGTTGCGCACAGCAGCAAAGCCATTTCCACCCGTTTCATGCCGGTTTCCTCTTCGTCTGAATCGTCGGAACGCTGAATGAACCCCTATGATAGATGAACCTGCGGCTTCATGGCCCGCAACCGGCACGGCGCGCTATTGACAAGAGAATAAAGCGGCGCAGAATCAGCACGCGTGAGGGTCGCTCGACCGTCATCAACAAAAAAGGGGGAGATAACCATGGATCGCAGAACTGTCTTAACCACGGGCGCGATGATCGCCGCGCTCGCCGTGTCCGGCTGCGCCAGCATGGGCGGGGGCGACTGGGTCACGCTGATCGACGGCGAGAGGGGCCTGGAAAACTTCAACCGCATCGGCGACGTCAACTGGCGCGCGGAAGGCGGCGCGATCGTGGGCGACAAGGGCAAGGGCGGGCACCTGGTCACCAAGCAGTCCTACAGGAATTTCCAGATCCGCGCCGAGTTCTGGGCGGAGACCGGCACCAACAGCGGCATCTTCTTCCGCGCTTCCAACCCGCAAAAAGTCGGCGCCGACACCGCCTACGAGGCGAACATCTACGACCTGCGCCCCGGCCAGGAGTACGCGACCGGCGCCATCGTCAACTTCGGCCGGATCCCGGTCCCGATGCCGGAGAGCTACAAGGCCGGCGGCAAGTGGAACACGTTCGTGATCACGGCGAAGGACACGCACCTGGTCGTCGAGCTGAACGGCATCCAGACCGTGACCATCTACGACAGCAAGTACGCCGAGGGACCGTTCACGCTGCAGTTCGGCAACCACGGCAAGGTTCCCGGCGGCGCCATCAAGTGGCGCAAGGTGCAGGTCAGGACGCTCTGAAAGCCCCGGCAGCCAGTCGAGGAGGAACCGCA
>CAZOQY010000079.1:0-11973 GCA_964581835.1 uncultured Streptomycetaceae bacterium
GATTCTCGATACGTTTCACGCCCGGCGTGATCTCCACGGCGATGCGCACGGCGTCACGCTCGGACTCGGATTGAGTGGCGCCCCAAAGGTGGACAACCCCATTGGAGACCACGACGTTCAGGAGACGCCTCGGAATTGCGACTTTCACTAGTGCATCCATGATTGCGGCTCGAATTTCCTGGTCGCCACCCGATGGGGTTGTGCCGGCTCGCAGGGCGACGAGGCCGTGCAGCAGGTTCGCGCGACTTACGATTCCAACGAGCTTGCCGTCGCGGACGACCGGCACCCTCTTGATGCGGTGGCGTTCGAGCAGCGTAGCCACTTCATCGAGGGAGGTGTTCTCGGACACCAAAATGACCTCGCGCGTAATCACGTCCTTCGCATGCAGGCCATGCGATTTCACGAACGCCTCGACCCGCAGGTCGGCGACCAGAGAGAGCCACCATGAATGGCGTTCATCCGTCCCGGTTTCCGCTCGCCGCATGAGATCACCCTCGCTCAACATTCCGAGGATGCAGCCATCCTTGTCAACGACAGGCACTGCGCTGATGCGGTTGCTGAGTAGAATCCTGGCAACCTCGGATACTTTCGTATCCGGCATTACCGTTACCACCGGCGTAGTCATGACATCCATTGCACGCATTGTAATTACTCCTTTTACGACCGGATTAGCCATGCGAAATATTTCGGGATCTCAAGTTAAAGGAATTCGATTTTTACCTGATTCCCGCGATATTAGTGCGTTTCAGAAGCAAGGCGTTGACGGCGACCAGCAGCGAGCTGCCCGACATGGCAAGCGCGGCGATTTCCGGGCTGATGGTGAGCGGAAAGAACACGCCAGCGGCAATTGGGAATGCGACCACGTTGTAACCTACCGCCCACCACAGATTTTGATGCATCTTGCGCAGCGTGTGCCGCGAGAGCTCAATTGCCCCAACCACGTCGTAGGGATCGCTTTTCATCAACACCACGTCGGCGCTTTCCATCGCCACGTCGGTGCCGGCGCCGATCGCAAACCCTACGTCGGCCTGGGTGAGCGCCGGCGCGTCGTTGATGCCGTCGCCAACCATGCCCACTTTGTTTCCTTGTGTCTGAAGCTTCTTGACCTCATCGACCTTCTGTCCGGGCAGCACCTCGGCCAGCACGATGTCTATGCCCAGTTCCTTGCCGATACGCTCGGCGGTTGCCTGATTGTCCCCCGTGAGCATCGCAACTTTTACTCCGCGGGCGCGCAGGTCGCGCACGGTTGCCGCCGCGGTCGGCCGGGGCGCGTCGGCGATCGCAATCAAGCCCCACAGCTTTCCCGCGCGGGCGACGTGAACAACCGTCCGGCCCGCGTCCTGCATTTCGGTGGCTTTCTGCTGCAGGCCCGCCATGTCCACCTTCTCGGCGTCCATGAGCCTGCGGTTGCCGATCAAAACCGTTTCACCCTCGAGCACTCCCTTGGCGCCCATGCCGTCCACGTTGGTGAAACGCTCGGCGGATTGTGTCGCCTTGTTTCCGGCACGCTCGAGAATGGCATGCGCGAGCGGATGCTCGGAGTGCCTCTCCATCGCCGCGGCGAGTGCGAGCACATCATCTTCGCTGCGTCCCTTTGCCGCGGCCATATCGACCACCTCCGGCTTGCCCTGCGTCAGCGTTCCGGTTTTGTCGAAAATCACCACGGTAAGCCGGGTCGCGTCCTCCAGCGCGGAGGCGTTCTTGATGAGGATGCCGTTGTGGGCGCCGCGCCCGGTGCCGATCATTATCGCCATCGGTGTGGCGAGGCCCAGCGCGTCCGGGCAGGCGATGACGAATACGGTGATCGTGAGAGTGAGTGCGAAGAGCAGCGTCTGCCCGATGCCCCAGTACCACGTTACGAAAGTCGCCACGCCGATTACGATCGCGATCAGCACCAGCCACTGCGAAGCCTTGTCGGCGAGCAGTTGCGCGGGCGCCTTGGAGTTCTGCGCTTCCTGCACGAGCTTGACGATCTGCGCCAGCGCGGTCTCGGAACCCACCTTCGTGGCACGGTAGCGGAAGCTGCCGCTCTTATTGATTGTCGCGCCAGCCACCTGGCTGCCCGTGCTTTTCTTCACCGGCATCGACTCGCCGGTGAGCATGGATTCGTCCACTTGCGATTCTCCCTCGTTCACTTCGCCGTCAACCGGGATCTTGTCGCCGGGGCGCACGACGACGACATCGCCCTTGAGCACCTCGGCGGTCGGGATCTGCACCTCGCGCCCGTCGCGGATCACGTTCGCCATCGGTGGTGCGAGGTCCATCAGCGCGCGGATGGCGTCGTTGGCCCCGGCCCGGGCTCGCATTTCCAGCCAGTGCCCGAGCAGAATGAACACCAGCAGCACCGCCACCGCTTCGTAAAACTGAACGCCGCCGAAAAAGAAGGTTGCCCCGACGCTGAAGACGTATCCGGTGCCCACGCTCAGCACGACGAGTGTGGCCATATTGAGCACGCCGTTCCTGATCGCGCGCCACGCCGCGACGAAGAACGGCCAGCTGGGCCAAAGCACTGCGCCGCTCGCGAGGATGAACAACCATTGATTCATACCGAGGCCGAACGGTGGTCCGAGCGGCTCCATCTTGATGCCCATCGGGGAGAAGGGCAGGATCAGCAGCGTGAAGGCGAAAGCGACCCAGAAACGGTTGCGCATGTCCCGCGCCATTCCAGCCATGTCCATGCCGGCGCCATGCCCCATTTCGTGGGCCATGGCATCCATGGCGTGACCAGCGTGCTCCGGTGCTCCGGTTTTAGCCGCTGGCACGGGGTCGGCGGGGTGGACATGCATGGCATGTCCATGTTCCGCATGCGCGGTGTGCCCTGCTGCCATACCATCCACCAGGGCAGCTGAACTTACCGGCGGGCCTTCCGGGTGGCAGATATGCTTCGGAACCGACTCGCCCGAGCAGTGGTAGCCGCACTCCTGCACCGCTGTCTTGATTGAATTCAAACCAATCGTCGCCTCATCGTAGGCTACTGTCGCAGTGGCCGTGGCATAGCTCGCGTCCACGCGGGTGATGCCGGGCATGGCGCGTAGCCGTTTTTCCACGCCCCGGACGCAAAGCGACGAGAACAAACCGTTGATTTCGATAACGCTGGTTTTCACGCGGGCTTCCCGAGGGACTGAGGGCAGATCACGCGAGAATCTCGAGGGCAAGCGCCACTCCCTGCCCGCCGCCGATGCAGAGCGTCACGATGCCGCGCTTCAGGTGGTCGCGCCGCATCGAGTGCAGCAGCCTCGTGGTGAGCACCGCGCCTGTCGCGCCGATGGGGTGGCCGTGGGCGATCGCTCCGCCTTCGACGTTGGCGACCTCCTCTGGGAGACCGAGTTCCCGGGTGCAGGCGATGGCCACCGCTGCGAACGCTTCATTGATCTCAATTCGTTCGACGTCACCGATTGTCCAGCCAGCGCGATCGAGGGCCTGCCGCACGGTGGGCACTGGTGCGATTCCGAACATGCCGGGTTCCACTGCGGCCACGCCGTACGAGACGAGTCGAGCGAACGGCCTCAAGCCGCGCCTTTCCGCCCAGCCGGCTTCGGCGACCAGCATCGCCGCCGCGCCACTGTTCAGTCCCGGCGCGTTGCCGGCGGTGATCGTGCCGTCCTTGCGGAACACGGGCTTGAGCTTTGCCAAGGCCTCGAAGGTCGTGTCGGGACGATTGTGCTCGTCGCGATCGAAGAGGATCGGCCCTTTCCTGCCGGGCGTCTCCGCGGCGACGATTTCGGTGGCGAACTTGCCTGCGGCCTGCGCCGCTGCGAAACGCTGCTGGCTGCGCAACGCCCACCGGTCCTGATGTTCGCGGCTGATGCCATAGCGGGTGACGAGATCCTCGGTATGCCAGCCGGAATGCTGAAAGGAAAACGCATCGTTCAGCCCGTCGTGCAGCATGCTGTCGTGGAGAGTGGCGTCGCCCATGCGGTAGCCCCAGCGGCCGCCCGCCATGAGGTAGGGCGTCTGGTCCATGTTCTCCATTCCACCCGCGACCGCGCACCGCACGTTGCCTGACATGACTTCGAGTGCGGCGGTGATGACGGCTTGGACGCCGGAGCCGCATACCCGATTCACGGTCATGGCCGGCACTTCGACCGGTATCCCGGCGCCGATGGCGGCCTGCCGCGCGGGATTCATCCGCGCGCCCGCCTGTATCACCTGGCCCATCACGACCGATTCCACGGTGTCCGGCTCGAGGGCGGAGCGCTTCAGGGTCTCGCGGATTGCCGCTGCGCCGAGCTGGGGCGCAGAAAGCGACTTAAGCGCCCCGCCATAAGTCCCGATCGCGGTGCGCACCGGCTCGCACAGGACGACTTCGGTTCTGTTCACGAATTGCTCCTTCGATGGTTGTTGCAAAGCATCCGTCCTATGCCTTCACGCGGTAGCGGATCATCATCCCCAGCTCCGCGTGCTCAAGGTTGTGGCAGTGAAATACGTAGTCCTGGTCGCCGGAATAGGGGTGCGAGAAGTCGAACGCGACGCGCACCGATTCGCCGGGCCAGACGTGGACCGTATCGGTGAACCCGAGGTCCTGCGGCAGCCGGCCGTGCGTTCCCGCGAGCGCGCGTACCTGGGCGGGGCTGCCGAGGCGCTCGAGGACGTGGAACTGGAAGCCGTGGATGTGCATCGGGTGCGGCATGCTCGCGCGGTCATTCTCGATCAGCCAGGTCTCCGCTGCGCCGCGCTGCACCGTGAACGCGTTCCTCGCAGCGTCATACACCTGGCCGTTGATCGTCCACTTGCCCTTGCCGTTCTGGGCGAGCTTGATGCGCCGCGGCGCGCCGGCCGGGGCCTTTGCGGGAGGAAGCTTGGACAACGTCGCCGGGACCTTCTTCGCGTAACCGGGCGAGGACTTCACGTCGATGCGCAGCAGGGCACGCGGCTCGCCTTCCATCATTGCCATGCCCTGCATCGTGGGGGCCGGCGCCTGCTGCGCGCCCATCTTGCTGTGATCCATTCCGGCCATCGAGCCACCACCGCCCGCGCCCTCGGCGTGCATCGGATCGAAAGCGAGCGTCGCGAGCGTCACCGGCCGGCCTTCCTTCGCCTCGCGCAGATCGAGCAGGAGATCGAGCCGCTGGCCCGGCGAGATGAAGCACTGTTCGACGCGCTGCGCCGCGGCGAGCAGGCCGCCATCAGTTCCGATGAGGTAACAGCCCAGCGCGCGTCCGCCCTGCAGGAAGGCGAGCCGGTAGGTGCGGGCGTTCGAGCCGTTCAGGATCCTGAATCGGTAGATGCGGCGCGCGGCGGCGATGAACGGGCGCTCGGTGAGGTTGACGAGCAGCCGCTCGCCGATGAAACCCTGGAACATCTCCTCGCGCGACACCTTGTACTGCAACCGACCTTGGGCGTCGAAGTTGCGGTCCTGCAAGACCAGCGGGATCTCGGTCTCGCCAAGCGCGAGATCGAGACTGCGCCGCAGCGCCGACTCCTCGTCATCCTCGATGAAGAGGACGCCCGCGAGCCCGTGGTAGACCTGGCCCGGTATATAGCCGTGCGCGTGCGGATGGTAGAAATACATCGAGGCGCGGTCCCGCAGCTTGAACGCGTAGTCGTACGCCTTGCCTGGTTCGGCCAGGTAAAGGCCGTTGCCGTCGTTGCGCGCGTCGTTGCTGAGACCGTGCCAGTGAATGATGGTCGGCTCCTGGAGCTGGTTCACCATGCGTACGCGGATCTCCTCGCCACGCTTCGCGAGCAGCGCCGGGTTGAGGAGGTGCTCGCCGCCGGATTCGGCGACGTAGGCGAGGTGCGGCGTGTGTTTGCCGGGCAGCACCTCAACCATGGTGCGCACCACGCGCAGCTCGCGCAGGTCGGCGGCGCGCATTACGCCATACAGACCGCTCGCGCCGGGAAGGCGCAGCGGATTGGCGAACGCCGCCGATTCCCTTTCGATTGCCGCGGCTTCGGCGCCGGTTGTGCCGCTGTGCCGCGCGGCAAACGCAAGCGGCGCGCCGGCCGCCGCGCCGAGTGCGCCTATGCCCTGGAGAAACCGTCTGCGCGTGACCGTATTCATCTGGACCTCCTTTCGTTGACTACGAAACGTGCGCAGCATGCTTTGGCGCGCAATCGTCGCAGGATGGTTGAATTCAGGGTATCCGGATCCATGACTGCCTCACCGCAGTCTTTTGCTCCAGAATCCCCACGCGATTCCATGGAGCGCGCCGAGCGCGAAACCGGCAACTGTAAATAGCACGAACCCTGTCAGGTAAGCGAGGGGGCTGCCGGAGATCGGCCACGGACTCGCCGACGCAAGTCCGGCGAGCAGCCCGAACGGTGGAAACAGCGCATCGAAAATGGCGCAAAAGACATACGCCACACCCAGGGTCGTCGCCAGTGAAAATGCATGCACTTTCCAGGGGTCATTCATGACACACCTCCGTGAATAATATTGGTTCCATTTATCCAAGTTATTTCCTGGTGTTACCGGCGCGAGTCAGCTGCAGTTCAGCGGTACACCACCACCGGTATCCTGGAGTGCATCAGCACTTTCTGCGTGACGCTACCCATGAACAGCCTCGAAAGACCGCGGCGGCCGTGCGAGGCCATGAAGATCACATCGCACTTCCGTTTTTTCGCGGCATCGATGATTCCCTCGTAGGGAGTGGGGACCTTCGTCACCACCGAAGCGAAAGGGACGCCGCCCGCCTTGGCCAACTTGCCGATCGCGTCGACACGCTTCTGTCCTGCCGCACGCGCGCGCTCCTCGAACTCGTCGATCATCTTCTGGTTGAACGTATAGCCTTCGACATAGATCGGCTGCAGCTCTTCGACCGCGCAATAAGCAGTGACCTTTGCGCCGAGCCGGCGTGCGAGTGCGACACCGGCTTTGGCAGCCCTGTTGGAGACAGGTGAACCGTCGGTGGGAATCAGAATGTGCCTGAACATGGGGGTCTCCTTCAGGAAGGGTCAGGTCAAAGATTTGGCGGGAAGACGTTCAGAGCGGGACACGCTGGGAAGCACGAGCAAGTTCGGCAGTCCGAGGCTTAGCAGGACGCCTAGGACGATGAGACCCGCGGTCAGGACAAAGGAGGCACCCGGCAAGGCGGCGGCATTGAAGAGGAGTCCGCCCGCCGCCGAGCCTAGGGTGACACCAAGGCTGGCGGCTGCTGTCTGCTTGCCGAGTTCCCATCCCTGCGCGCTCCCGGCCTTGGCGGAGATCCAGTAGGTCAGGATCGGCGAGAGAATACCGGCGCTGGCCGCGACCCCACCGATCACGACCAGCATCAACGTAAAATCAGACGCCCACGGTACGAGGAACAACGTGGCCGCCAGCACGGCAAGCGCGGGCGTGATGAGCCAGCGGGTGGTGTCCGGCTTGAGCCAGGGCGAAAATACGATTGCCTGCATTACAAACATGACCAGGCTGCATTCGGCGAACATCAGCGCGATCTGGTACGGGGTCAAGCCGAGTTCCTGCTTGCCGCGCAGTGCAAGCCCGACCTCGAAGGCCCCAACGCCGGCCGAGACGATGAAGGTGAGGATAAGCAGCTTCGGCACGAGCCATGCGGTCTGTTTGACCGAGGCGTTCGTAGTCTTCCGTGACCGGTCGTGGCCCTCGCCACTCGGCACGGCAAACGCGACAGCGGAGGCCACGAGAAAGGCGAGCAGGGCAGTCGCCACGAGCGGAATCGCGACCGATCCGGCCGGCATGGCGAGGGAGAAGAGATCCGCCGCAAAGCGCGTAACGAACACGCCCAGCATCGGGCCGAGCAGGAAGCCGGCAATGCCGGCCATGCTGACGAGCGCAAGCCGGTGGGCACGCCCCCCTTCGTTTGTAGTGAAGTTGCTGATCGCTGCCGCTGCCACTGGCGTCACCGCTGCGGCGAACATGCCGCTCAAGAAGCGCTCGGCGTAAACCGCGGCAAGACTCTCGACGAACGAGAAGACCAGCATGGTTACGCCGAAGCCGAGGAGCCCAACAAGCAGCACGCCACGTGCGCCGCGTCGATCGGATAGTCGACCCCACAGGGGAGCAAACAGAAAAAGCGAAAGGGTGTAGAAAGCGGTCAGCAGCCCGGTGTGCCGGGAAACTTGCGCAGCCTCTACTCCCGCTCCCAGGAGCCGCTCGATTAGGTAGGGCAGAAGCGGCAGCACGACGCCAAAGCCGACCGACACCGTGAAGACGGCGAGCATGAGTGCAGCCATAGTGGACGCGGGCACACCGGCTGTGCGCTCGGTGTCGATCCTCATGCGGCCGATCTCCTGTCAGGTTGCGGGTTCGCCGGCACCGCAGAGGTACGCAATACGAAGTGTAAGTAGACGACTGCGCTCAACAGCGCGGCGAGGAAGCACCACACCGAGATGAACCAGGTCGTAAAAAAGGCATAGGCCGCGGCAAAGGACAACAGCGCAAGAACGCCGAAGACCTTCACTGTGCGATGCGTGGACAGGAACAGGCTCAAGGTGGTCGACATCAGGTACAGCGTCATTGCCGCCGCCGCAAAGAAATGCGGCGAGACATACTCGATGTGTTGACCGGTCGGCCGCGAGACGACCGGATAGGCAACTAGGATGTACAGCAGGTACGAGCCCACCGCGACGCCGGCCGCGACGAACACGAGAAGCGCATGTCGGCGCCACCCCGGCGGTTCGATGAGCAGCACGGCCACGGGTACGTAGACCGGCCACAGCACATGGGAGAAAAAAGAATACACATGGGTCATTACCGTGTTGATCTGCGGCGCTTCGTAAGTGAAGGTCAGCCAGATCACGCCTTCGGCCAGCTGCTGGACCGCGAACAACAGAGGAATTGCTGCGAATGGCAGTTCGCGCGGGCGACGCGCCGACTTCAGCGTCAGCGTGCCGAGCCCCAGCAGGATGGCCCCCGCTGAGAAACTCGCTGTGGCTGAGAAACACATTCAGTTCACACTATCCAATCGGCTGTCGCGGCCGGCGTAAAGGTCACCGCGCGACAGCGGGACAGGCCACTCGCCCCCATTGCGCCTGGACGCAAGGATCTGGTAAATGCCCGTGCCGCCGGACTCGAACTCCAGCGCGCAGGCGGCCATGTACAGCCGCCAGACGCGAAAGGTCGGCTCGTCGACCTCGCGTAGCGCCGCCTCCCGGTTGGTCTCCAGCCGTTGCACCCAGTGGCGCAGCGTCAGCGCATAATGCGGCCGCAGTCCTTCGACGTCGTGGATTTCGAAGCCGGCCCGCTCCATGCGGAGCTGAATGTTGCTGACGCAGTCGAGCTCGCCATCCGGGAACACGTAGCGATTGATGAACTCGGAGGCCAGCGTCTTATTCCAGCCCTCTTCGTCGTGCGTGATGCCGTGATTCAGGAACAGTCCGCCTGGACGCAGAACGCGCCGGACAATCGCGAGGTAGCTCGGCAGGTTGGCCAGGCCCACGTGTTCGAACATGCCGACGCTCGATACCTTGTCGTAAGCGCCCTCGTCGGCGAGATCCCGATAGTCGCGCAGTTCCACCGTCACCTGATCCTGCAATCCTTCGGCCCGTATGCGATGCTGTGTGTACTCGAACTGCCGGCGGCTCAGCGTAATGCCGTGGGCTCGTACGCCGTGGCGACTGGCCGCCCAGCACACCAGCGCGCCCCAGCCGCAGCCGATGTCGAGCAGCCGCTCGCCGGAGCGCAGGCGAAGTTTGCGGCAGATGTGCTCGAGCTTGTTGTGCTGAGCCTGATCCAGCGATTCGTCGGGGCTCGTGAAGTAGGCGCAGGAGTACACGCGCTCCTCGTCGAGCCACAGGCGATAGAACTCGTTGGAAACGTCGTAATGGAACGAGATCGCGGCGCGGTTCTCCGTCTTTGAATGTGCCTTGACGGCGCGACCGTGCAGCGCGGAGAGATGGCCCACCGGACCGGGCCGCGCGTCGTTGGGTGCCCGCAGTCGAAGGGCGGTAAACAGCGCGCGCAGCCGGTCGTGGAATGACAGGCGAATCGAGTCCAGACGGTCCTTCAGGCTGAGCGCGGCGAAGAAGTCCCCCTCGATATCGAGGTCACCCCGGAAAAAGGCTTCCGCGAGGCGAAGTGGATCACGCCCGAGGACCATCGAACGAACGACGCCCGGATTGCGGCACACCAAGGTGAACCGCGGTTCCGATTCGCCGGTGGCTGCCTTGCCGAGTCTTAGGGTGGTGCCGTCCCACAAGCGCAACGCAACACTCCTATCGACGCCGCGAAACAGACACTTCAATAGCTCCGATGCTTTGTCGGTGCCTCGATGGGGTACACCCCATGGCGCACGCAGTGCAGCGGCGTTGGCCGCATGGCCGTCCGTCTGTGGCGCGGGCCGTGACGCGACGCCCGCAGTGTGCATCGTGCGGTTCATGCCGACGTTCCCATAAAAGCCTGCTTGTCGATAACCGGTGCGCTTCGTGGTTGCGCGCTCTTGATGCCGGCGAACTTGGTGCGCTTCAGCATGCCTCGTTTCATTCCCGATTACTTCGCAAGCTGGCCGTTTCCGGGATTCGAGACGTCGTATGCGAATACGATCTGCCGGTCGGGCCGGATCAGGCGTTTATCCTTGCCCTTGTAGTGAAGCCGGCCGAGCAGATCCTTGATGATATTGAGCCGCGCCAGACGCTTGTCGTTGGCGCGCACCAGTGTCCACGGTGCCATCTTGCTATGCGAGCGCGCCAGCATCTCGTTGCGGGCCCGACTGTATGCCTTCCAGTGCTTGGTTGCCTGATCGTCGATCGGACTGACTTTCCATTGTTTGAGCGGGTCCGTTTTCCGGTTTCGCAGACGTCGCTTCTGCTCGGCTTTACTGATGTCGAGATAGTATTTGAGGAGCTTCACGCCCGAACGGACAAGCATGTGCTCGAAGTTTGCAACCGAGCCCATGAACTCCTCATGCTCAGCCTCGGTGCAGAAACCCATTACCCGCTCGACACCGGCGCGGTTATACCAACTGCGGTTGAAGAGCACGAGTTCCTGGGCTGCCGGCAAATAAGGAACATAGCGCTGGAAATACCAGGAAGTGCGGTCGCGGTCAGAGGGTTTGCCGAGCGCGACAACTCGGGTCTCGCGCGGGCTCAGGTGCTGGACGATGCGCTTGATCGTGCCGTCCTTGCCCGACGCATCACGACCCTCCAGGATGATCAGTATTTTGTCATCGCATTTGATGAAGTGCCGCTGCAGCTTGACCAGTTCGACCTGAAGCTTGCGCAGGCTGTCCTTGTAGCTCTTTTTTGAAATCAAGGGCGCGTGCGCGCTCGATCCTTGTTCTTTATTCCTCTTGCTCATGGTCTTTGCCTCATCAGTCTGAAAGGTGAGCGTGCTACAGTTCTGCACTATTCGCCTTCACGCAATTCCACTCCTTGTAATTGCCGACGTGAGTTAGCCGCAGCAACCACCCTTGCCTTGAGGTTTCTGAGCAGTGTTGGTGGTATCCACGCCATATCCCGCGCCCTTCACGGCCGATTTCAGTTGATCGAGCGAGGTCTGTCGCTCGTCGTATTGCACTGAGGCTTCGCCGGTCGAGAGAGACACTTTTACGTCACCGACCCCTTTAATCGCCATCAGCGCTTTCGTTACGTTGCTGATGCAGCCGCCGCAAGTCATTCCCGTTACTTTTATGAGTTCAGTCTGCACGGTGATGCTCCTTTTCCTGGGATTGAACGAAATCAAGTCTTTCCGCCGGGTCCGGCCGGCGCGCGCTGGCTCATGCCGGCTTCTTTCCCACTACGACAAGAAATGCCGCGCCTGCCGTCGTGTGTTTCCCGAGCCAGGCATCGCAGCGCGCAAGCACAGGCGCCAACGGCGCGAGCGGCGGATAGTAGACCGCTCCGCGAACCGTCGTGACGGTCAGGCCGGCATCAGTTACGAGGTCCTTCAGCGCCCGCACCGTTCGAAACGTCGCCGACCGCCACACGCGGGAGCCGAGCCAGCCGCTCATGCGGCGCTTGCCTGCCCACAGGTTCCAGCGACCGAGCTCGCCGATGACCAGGCGGCCGCCGGGGCGGAGCACGCGGGCCATCTCGCGCACGGCCGGCGCGGCGGCGTCTACGAAGCAGAGCACC
>CAZOQY010000080.1:0-11927 GCA_964581835.1 uncultured Streptomycetaceae bacterium
GAATCGTCTACCGCCTCGCGGCGCTGTTCAGCCTGGACGCGTTCGCGGGCGGATTCGCGGTGCAATCGCTGCTGGCGCTGTGGCTCTACCTGCGCTTCGACCTGTCGGTGGAAGCCGCCGGCACGCTCTTCTTCTGGACCGGCGTGCTGGCCGCGGCGTCCTTCCTCGCCGCGCCCGCGATCGCGCGCCGTATCGGACTCGTGAACACCATGGTGTTCACGCACCTGCCCGCGAATATTTTCTGCGTGCTGGTCCCGTTCATGCCCACCCTGTCCCTCGCCGTGCTGTTCCTGTTGCTGCGGGCCGCGCTGTCGTCCATGGACGTGCCCGCCCGCACTTCCTACGTGATGGCCGTGGTCACGCCCGCGGAACGGCCCGCCGCGGCCAGCCTCACCGCCGTGCCGCGCAGTCTCGCGGCCGCGTTGAGCCCCGCGTTTGCCGGCTGGCTGCTGACGGTGTCGCCGTTCGGCTGGCCGCTGGTGATCTGCGGCGCGTTGAAGATCGTCTACGACCTGACGCTGCTGCGGATGTTCAGCAGGGTCAAGCCGCCCGAAGAGTCCTGATGCTGCGTGACACGGTAGAGCGTGACGCGAGACGGCGTGACACGGCAAGGCGTGTAACAAGCCAATTACGCTCCATCACATCACGCACTTCCGTGTCACGGTTTACCGCGTCACGCCCCATCCTTCAGCGGCAGGCGGCTCGCCCGCAGCAGCGGCGCCCACCTGCCAAGCTCGGTGTGAATGCGGGTCGAGAACTGCTCGATCGACATCGTCGCCGGCTCGAGACCCATCTTCAGGAAATCCGCCCGCGCCGCCGGCTCCGCCAGCGCAGCGGAAATCCGCTCGCGCAACCAGGCGTTCGCGGCCGGCGGGCTGCCTGCCGGCGCGAACAGGCCAAACCAGCCCTCGATCTCGTAGCCCGCGAGGCCCGATTCGGCCAGCGTTGCCACGTCGGGCAGCCTCTCGTGACGCTTCGCACCGGTTACGGCAAGCGCCCTGAAATGCTCGCTGGGAAGATAAGCGAGCGCCAGGGGTGCCGCCGCGAACATCAGGCCGACCTGCCCTTGCGCGAGCCCGGTCAGCGCGGCCACGCCGCCGTTGAACGAAGCATGGACGATGCTGATTCCGGCCATGCGCCGGAACAATTCGCCCGCCAGGTGGCCGGTGCTGCCATCGCCCGACGATCCGTAGTTGATCTCGCCGGGGCGCGGCTTCAGCCACTTGACGAGCGCCTGCGGCGTGTCCACCGGCAAGCCCGGGCTTGCCATCAGCACGAACGGCATGGTGGCGAGCGGCACGACCAGGACGAAATCGCGCACCGGGTCGTAGCCCACGCCGTGGAAATAATGGGGGTTGATGACCATCGTCGCGTTGCTGGCGAGCAGCAGCGTGTGCCCGTCGGTCGCGGCTTTGGCGACGGACGTCGCCCCGCGCGTCGTGATGCCGCCGGGCTGGCGTTCCAGGACGACGGGCTGCCGCGCGTGCGCGCGAATGGACTGCGCCGCCGCGCCCGCAAGGGCATCCGATATCGCGGGCGGCGCATGGGACGCCATCATCCGGTAGCTGCGCGACATGCGCGACGTGCCCCGGATGTCGGCCGGCCCGCTGATCGGATAAGGAATCACGATCCTGACCGGCTTGGAGGGAAACGTCTCGGCCCACCCTTTTCCCGCGCAGGACGTCAGCAAAATCGCAACAGCAAGCAACCGAATCGCGTCGATTAACTTTTCCATACGACGCTATATTACGGCCTTCGATGCCCGCCCGATGCAAATTGCGACCGCTTCTTGCGCCCGCGGCCCGCCTGATAGACACTCCGATCGAGGAGAAATCCATGCATTTCGACCTGTCCCGCATCATCCCGCTTGCCATCCTTGCAAGCTGCATCGCCATGCCCGCCGCCGCGCAGGACACGGCGGGATTTCCAGGCAAGCCGGTGCGCATCGTGATCGGCTTCACGCCCGGCGGCGTGCCGGACATCACCGCCCGCACCATCGCCGCGAAACTCACCGAGAGCTGGAAGCAACAGGTCATCGTCGACAACCGTCCCGGCGCCGGCGGGACGATTGCCGCCCAGATCGTGGCCGGCGCGAACCCGGACGGCCATACCCTGCTCTCGGTGTCGAACGCGCATTCGGTCGCGCCGGCCATCTATGCGAAGCTGCCCTACGACACGCTGCGGGATTTCGCCGGGATCACCATGACCGCCAGCGGCCCGGCGCTGTTGCTGGTCTCGCCCTCGATCGGCGCCAGGACGGCGAAGGACCTGATCGCGCTCGCGCGGGCCAAACCCGGCCAGCTCAACTTCTCTTCCGCCGGTATCGGCAGCGGCTCGCATTTTGGCGGTGAACTGTTCAAGAGCGCGGCGGGGATCGACGTCGTGCATATCCCGTTCAAGGGCATACCCGAGGCCATCACCGAGACCATGGCGGGACGCGTGCACTTCTTCCTGTCCCCGCTCGCGAGCGCGATCGGGCTGGTGAAGGACGGCAAGGTCCCCGCGGTCGGCGTCACCAGCCTGAAGCGCATACCGCAGCTGCCCGACCTTCCGACCGTCGCGGAATCCGGACTGCCCGGTTTTAAATGGGATTACTGGTATGGCATGCTCGCGCCGGCGAGAATTCCGCAGCCGCTGCTGGCGCGCCTCAACCGGGAAATCACGGGGATACTGAACCAGCCCGACGTCCGCAGCCGCTGGATCGCGCTGGGCGCGGATCCCGCCCCCACCACGGCACAGGCTTTCGACAAATTCATCGCCGAGGACATCGCCACGCTCACGGCGATCGCGCGCAAGTCGAGGATTACCGCCCAGTGAACGGGGCCGGGACTACTGCGTTCCCTGCTCGCGCACCTTCTCGACCATGCCGTCGAGTTCCTGTTCGACCGACTGCTTGATTTCCTCGTCGTCGGGATAGCACAGCAGCCACAGATCGGGAAACTCGCCGTGTATGCGCCGGCGGCGGCCGAGGACCAGACGGCGGCGGTTGTTCTCGACCTCGCGCTTCAGCATGAACTCGGTGCCGTGCTCCCAGTAGATCGAGAGCGTGTCCACCTTGAGGCCGGAGCGCAGCAGCCTCACCACGAACTCGAAGCGGATCGAGTGCATGCCCATCGAACGCAGCTGGACGACGCGGTGCGAAGGAAGGGCTTCCCCTGCCCGTAGTGCCCGGATTTCTTCCTGTCTTGATGCCACGTGTATGGGTTTTTTTTATTTATTGGCTGGCGGTAGCCTATTCTTATAAACATTCGCGTGCAAATCTCACATTTTGTTAGGTTTTTCAGAATCGTCAGACATGTGTATACATCCCATTTCAACACCACGTGACACCTGAAAAGACTTTTAAAACAGTGGAATCCGGCCGGCCGCGGCCCTGCAGGCATGTCACGCGCGGCCGGAGCGGGTTTTACTGGGCTGCCGGCCGGCCCGTTTCGCCGCCCTCGCCGTTCTTCCAGCGCAGCCACATGCGCAGCCGCCGGAAATCCCGGGGATCGATATTGTCGGGCACCAGGATCACCCGCCGCATCCGCCAGGATCCGCGTGGACGGAGATTGACGATGGTCATGTGCGGGGAAACGTAGCTCGAACCCAGCAGGTCGCAATCGAGCCATTCGCCGCGCCGCGTCTGGCAGGCGATCGCGCCGTCCTCGCGCAGTTCCAGCGCCACGATCGAGTGCGCGGCGTGCAGCGCGGCATCGCGCGCCATGAAGAAAACCAGGCTGACGGCAATGACGAAAGTCATCACGACCTTGCCCAGCACGGGGATCGGCACCACCCACAGCACCCCGGCCGCGGCGAGGTGCACGGTACACACCGCGATCGCGATCAGCACGGAGGATGCAACCGGTATGCGCTGGATCAGCATGGCTCAGGCGGATGAATTAAACTGGCCCCGATGAATCATACAGAACTGATCGGTTACGCGGCCGCCGTG
Organism: uncultured Streptomycetaceae bacterium; assembly: GCA_964581835.1. Taxonomy (GTDB): domain Bacteria; phylum Pseudomonadota; class Gammaproteobacteria; order Burkholderiales; family SG8-41; genus SG8-41. The sequence goes on from CAZOQY010000080.1 coordinate 3,935, forward strand.
CTCACCACCCTGGCGTTCGTGCCCCAGGTGATCCATATCTGGCGCCTGCGCGCGGCGCACGGCATCTCCCTGGGCATGTACGCGATTTTCACCAGCGGCGTCGCGTTGTGGCTGGTCTACGGGCTCCTGCTGGGCGCCTGGCCGCTCATCGTCGCCAACGCCGTCACCCTCACGCTGTCGCTCTGCATCATCGCGCTGAAAATCCGCTTCCGCTGAGACCTGCGCGGCGAAAGCTTGCCGGTGCCCTTACCGGCACCCCCTGGCCGCGCACGAGTAACGGTTGACCAGCCACCAGGCGGTCACGACGTTGCGCTTCCAGATGGGCAGCTCCTCGTACCAGTCGCGATCGGCCTGGCATTGCGCGCAGGGATCTGTGCTGGCAGGACCGGCCCGCGCGCCCTCACGCGAGTTCATGAACGCGCCGATCGCGTAGGAAAGCCCCATTATCGCGGCGACCATCAGCACGACGACGCCGATTATCAGCAGCAAGACCATCAAGTACTGCATGTGGTGTTCCTCCTTTCCCGGAAAACGGAGTGACACCCCTGCGGGAACAAGCACGGCTGTTGTCATTTATTGCGCCGGCATGCGCCTACTTTACCGCGCCCGGCCGGCTGCGCGTGTGACTTACTCCACGCCGGTCAGGCGGGACCGAGGGCGGGCGGGTCTTCCCGGACGACCTGCTCCGCGAACCGCATGTCCACGCAGTCCGTGTAGCGGAAATGCGTGCGCAGCATGCCGTCGGCCAGCGCGGCATCGCGCAGCCACTCGAGCCCTTTGGGGTCGAGCAGGGGCGTCCGGTTCCACACGCCGAGCGCCTTGTAGCCATCGAACGACGCAGCCAGCGTGCGTTTCGGAAGCCCCGGAAAATAATCGGCCACGGCATCGGCCAGCGCCGCCCCGTCGCGCGCCGCGATCCACTTCTGGGTGCGGTACATCGCCCGGCACATGCACAGCGCGACGCCGGGCTCGCGCGCGAGGAAGTCGCGCGTGGTATTGAAGGAAGTGTAGGAAGTGGGCCCGCGACTTGCCGACGCGTACCAGACGTGCCCCGTCCCTTCCGCCTGCAACTGCGCCGCGAACGGCTGGAACACCTGGATCACGTCGAGTTCGCCCGCGCGCAACGCCGCGGCGTTGTCAGGCATGGTGGCGCCGGCCCTGCACCGCAGGCTCGACTCGGTGATGCCCGCGAGCCGCAGGTCGTGACGCAGGCAGATCCAGGGCGTGGGCACCTCGGACACCGTGCCGATCCTTTTCCCTACGAGGTCCTGCAGGCGGAACGACGGCTGGGGCTCGCGCCCCACGAGATAAAACGGGTCGCGGCCGACGATCTCGCAGAATGCAACCACGCCCGCCCGCGGGTTCTTGTCGAGCGTGTTCATCAACCGCAGCGGGCCGCCCCAGGAAACCTCCCCCTCCTGCGGCGTCTGGAACCCGCCCGCCGCGTGGGTGGCGGTTTTCACCGTGACGTCCAAGCCCTGCTCGCGGTACGCGCCCAGGGCCGAAGCCGCGTAGAACGGCGCGTAGAACACCGCCCGGAAATTTTCGATCAGCGTGATGCGCATGCGGGACGCGGTTCAGCCGCCTTGCCGCGGAACGACTCGCCCCAGGAACGCCCGGAGGATCGCCGCCGTCTCGCGCGGGCGCTCGGTGAACGTGATGTGGCCACAGCCCGGCACGACGTGCAGTTCGGCGCCGGCGATGCGTCTGGCCATCTGCTCCGAATGGGAAACCGGCGTGAGAATGTCCTGGCCGCCGACGATCACGCAAGTCGGCACGCGTATCTCCCCGAGCCTCTCCGTGAGCTTCTTCTGGCCTTCCTGACCCGGCTCGAGCCGGCCGAACGCGAGGATGGCGCGGATGAAGGCGAGGTAGCGCTCCGGCGAGTTGCGCCGTACCGCGGCGAACAGTCGCTCCACCGCTTCACGCCCCTCCCCGGTGTTGATGTAATCGCGCCCCAGCGTCCACATGGCGATGTGCGCCGCCAGCACGTCGCCCAGCCCCTGCTGTTCGATGATGCCGATGCGCATGCGGAAATTGAGTTCGAGCGAGCGGTCGAGCTCCGAGAATCCGGCCACCAGGCCAAGCGATGCCACTCGGGCCGGGTAATCCAGCGCCGCCTGCAGCGCCACGCACGCCCCGAGCGACGAGCCGACGAGATGCGCGCGCGCCACGGCGAGGTGGTCCATGAGGTCGATCACGTCCACCGCCCAGCCTTCCACCGAGTAGCGCTCGGATTTGCTGATCGAGCGCCCGATGCCGCGCGGGTCGATGGCCGCGATCCGACCCAGCCCCGCCAGCAGCGGCACGGTCTTCTCGTAATAGGCGGCGCCGTGCCCGAGCCCGGGCATGAGGACGATCAACTCCCCGGCGCCGCTCTCCTCGTAATAAATCTCGCCGTTGCGGACCCTGGCCGTGGGCATTGGATGGCTGTCGCTTCCCGTTGTTTCACGATGCGGACACGCGCGGATTCTCGCGGCCGTCGGGGATACTAAGTCCCCATGCGCGGGACTGCAATAACGACGGGCGCCCGTTATACTTGACAGTACACCATCAAAAAACGAGGAGACGACCGACATGACACGCATGCGCGCAACGAGATCCTGTCTGCTGCTGGCCGCCGGCTGCTTCGTCGCCGGCGCTCAACCGGCGCTCGCCCAGAAAGGCGATGCCGCCGCCGATTTTCCCGCGCGCCCGATCCGGGTCATCGTGCCATTCTCCCCGGGCGGCCAGCCCGACATCTTCGCCCGCCTCATCGGCCAGAAGATGGGCGAGTCGCTGGGCCAGCAGATCGTGGTGGACAACCGCGCCGGCGCCGGCGGACTGGTCGGCTCGCGGCTCGTCGCCGAGGCGAGCCCCGACGGCTACACCCTGCTCTCGAACTCCTCCTCGCACACGATCCTGCCATCCGTACGCAAGCTGCCGTTCGAAACGGCCAAAGCGTTCGCCGGCGTTTCGATGACCTACAGCGCGGCCTACCTGCTGGTCGTGCCGAACACCTCGCCGGCGAAATCAGTGCAGGACCTGATCGCGCTCGCCAAGGCGAAGCCGGGTCAGTTGAACCTCGCCTCCGCCGGCCAGGGCAGCGGCACCCACTTCGCGGGAGAAATGCTGAAGCAGGCCGCCGGCATCGAAGTCGTGCACGTGCCCTACAAGGGCATACCCGAGGCGACCAACGATCTCATCGCCGGGCGCGTCCAGCTCTTCATGGCGCCGCTCGCGAGCGCTTCACCGCTGGTCAGGGACGGGCGGATGCGCGCGCTCGGCGTCACCTCGCCCAAACGCGTCAGCCTGTTCCCCGACATGCCGACCATCGCCGAGTCCGGCCTGAAGGACTTCCGCTGGGATTCCTGGGGCGCGGTCTACGCGCCGGCGAAGACGCCGCGCGCCGTCATCAACAAGCTCAACAAGGCGATGGTCGCCGCGCTCGGCCTGCCCGAGGTCCAGAAAACCATGCGCAATCTCGGCGCCGAGCCCGCGCCCACCACCCCGGCCGAACTCGACAAGTTCGTCGTCCAGGACCTCGCCATGGTCGCCAGGCTGGCGAAGGCGGCGGGCATCCAGCCGGAGTAAAATGCCGTTTCCTTGCACGGGAGAACCCTGATGAATCACACCATCGAGAAATTCGCAGCCGACTGCCACCGCATACTCAAGGTCGAGCCCAACCCGGCCGGCCGCAGCAAGGTCTGCGCACTGCTGACGGAATGCCTGAAGGACCCGCAGTTCGTCTCGGCCTACCTCAAGGACGAAACCCCCGAGCGCAAGATCCTCTACGAGGATGCCGAACTGGGTTTCTGCATCCTCGCGCACCACTACCGCGGCGCCAAGGAAAGCCCGCCCCACGATCACGGCCCGTACTGGGCGATCTACGGCCAGGCCGTCGGCGAAACCGAGATGAGCGACTACCAGTTGCTCGAGCCCGCCGCCCCCGGCAAGGCCGGCAAGGTGAAGAAGACCCGCACCTACAAGCTGACGCCGGGCGTCGCCCACGTCTACAACGAGGGCGACCTGCACTCGCCCAGGCGCGTGGACTCGACCAAGCTGATCCGCATCGAGGGCGTCAACATGGAGAAGGTGAAGCGGCTCAAGTTCGAAGCCGTGTAGCGCGCCGGCACTGGCAATAATAAAAAAGGGCAGCGCACGCTGCCCTTTTTTAATGCATCCGGCGACCCCTGCGATGAATCAGTAGCCCTGCCCCTTCAGGCGTTTGACCGCGGCTTCATCGTGATTGATTGTTGGCAATTTATCCATAATGGATGTATTATGAATCTTTAAGTATCCATAATGGATTCTTCAAGGATTATCAATATGCCTGTAACGCTGACGATCAAGCAAGTCCCCAACCAGGTGGCGGCCAGATTGCGATCGAGGGCGGCCGCCTCGCACCGCTCCCTTCAAGGCGAATTGATGGCGATCCTGATGCAATCAATCGGCGAGCATTCCGTCGCCCGGGAGCCCGAAGCTACCTACGAAGTAAAACCCCTGCCCCCCTCCAGATCAAGAAACGCCAAAGCACGCGGCAGGCAATTGACGTTGACCGAACTGTGGGAGAGAGCGCGCCGGCTGGGACCTCCCTCCAGGAGCGAGTCGACGGCGCTGATCAGGGCGGCCAGGGATGAACGTCACCGTCGTTGACGCCTCGGCCCTTGCGGCCGTTCTGTTCGACGAGCCGGAAGCCGCGCCGGTCATGGCGAGCGTCGGCAAAACGCTGCTGGCCCCGAGCCTGCTGGGTTACGAACTGGCCAGCGTCTGCGCCACCAAGCTTCAGCTTCATCCGGCGGAAGCCCGGCTGACGCTTGCGCGCTATCGATTGTTTGCAGGCCTCGATATCACCTACTCCGAGCCGGATTGGCACGGCCTGCCGGTGCTGGCGCGGAAATGGGGCCTGAGCGCCTGTGATGCTGCCTATCTCCAGCTTGCACTTGCCCGCAGAGCGCCTCTCGTCACGCTCGATGCGCGCCTGGCAGCCGCTTACGATAAAGCCACAAAAGAGTGAAACGCGGTTTCGCGAATAGAGGCAGGATAAGTTGTGCCCTACCGCTCCCGCCCTGCCTCGTGCGCGACTTTCTGCACGGGTGAGAGGAGATACTCCAGCACGCTGCGCGTGCCGAGGTGGATCTCGGCGTTGACCTTCATGCCGGGAGCGAGCCTCAACCGGCGGCCCTGGCTTTCCAGGTGGCTCGAGTTCAGGTTGATCAAGGCGCGGTAAGCGGCTTCCTGCAGCATCTTCGATTGCGGCGCGCCCGCCTCCGACTTTTCCTGCGCATCGGCGCCGACGTGTCGCACCACGCCGTCGAGCATCCCGTACTTCTGGAACGGGTAGGCCGATAACTTCACGCGCGCCTTCTGGCTCGGCTGGACGAACCCCGAGTCCATGTTGCCGATCCAGACTTCGGCGACGAGCGGCTCGTCGTGCGGGACCAGGGTCAGCAGTATCGTTCCCGGCGCAACGACCGTTCCCGGCGTGTGCGTGGCGAGGTCTTTCACGATGCCCGCCTGGGGCGCTTTCAGTTCGAGCAGGGCATGCCGGTGCTGCTGCTTGTCCCAGTCCTGCTGCAGCTTGTGGTGCACCGCCTCGGCCTCTCCGCGCTCGTTCTGCAATTGCTGGCGATAGTTCGAGGTGATCTGCGCGATGCGCCGGTCGGACTGCGCGATCAGCGCTCTCAGGCTCGCCACGTTCTGGGTCTGGGCCTTCAGATCCTGTTCGCTTTCGACGTAGACTCGCTGCCTGTCGAGGGCCATCAATCGCCCGGCAAAGCCCTCTTTCGCCAGCTTGTCCCAGGATTCCGCCTGGTCCTTGTAGATCGGGACCGATTTTTCCAGCTTTCCCTTGATCTCGGCGGCGCCCTGCAAGTCATGCTGCGCCTTCAGCAGCGTGGCCTGCTCCGCGCCCACGGCGTCGAGATAAGCCTGGCGCCGGGCCTGGTACTGGGCCTCGGTCTGCGCGTAGATGTCCGCCGGATCGTCCGGTTGCCGCTTCATGGGAACGTCCGCCAGCTCGGCCTCGATACGCCGCAGCTGCAACCGCTTGCGCTGCAGTTCCGCCTGCAACGTCCTGCTGTCGGCATCCGACAGGCGGGTGTCCATGCGCGCCAGCACCTGCCCTTCCTTTACAGTATCGCCCTCTTTCACCAGGATCTCGCGCACGATGCCGGACTCGACCGGCTGCACGATCTTGAGGAAGCTCTGCGGCACCAGCTTGCCCTGGGCCACCGCCACGATGTCGATGCGGCCGACGACCGTCCAGATCAGCAGCACGGCGAACAGGGCCAGGAGCGCGTACAGCACCATCCGCGGCAACGGCGACGGGGGTCGCTGCTGGACGCGGATGATTTCCGGGGCAAAGGCCTGCGCTTCGTTCTCCCCGAACCGCAGCCATCCCGGCGCTTTCCTTGAGACGGTCTTCATGGATCACCCCCGCAACCGGTGGAAGCCTTCGTCGAGTCCCTGCAGCGTCTTCATGCCGGCAACGCCGGGCTTGTCCCCGACCGACCCCGCATGGCCGAACAGGCCGCCCGGGCCTCCTGCCGCCAGCAGGCTCGCGGCATCGAAACCGCTCCACCCGCCGGCGCCGAAGCGCGCGTCCTCGTCCCGCTCGTCCACGAGGCTGCTCGCGTAGCCGCCGATGCGACCCCAGCGGCTCGCGATCTCCAGCGCGTTCAGCACGGACGCACGCTGCCCGTCTTCCCGCTCGAGCTCGGCCGCCAGGCGCTCGAAGTCGTAGCGCGGCGGGCGGGCGAAGTAGGATTCGAGCAGATCCTTCAGCCGATTATCGTTGTCGCGTGAATCGCGATCCTTTGGGCGTCCGTCCCCGTCGGCACCGCGCACCCCGTCGCCGCGGTCGTGGCCGTGCCTGCCGTGGTGGTCATGATCTTCACGATCCTGGTCTTCATCCTGCCGGGGTCCGGGCGGATTGCCGCGCCGCAGGTGGCCGCGGATATAGTCCGGGTTCCACGTCGTGCCGTCGGCGAACCGGATGCTCTCCACCCGTTGCGCTGCGGACTCGAACCATCCCTTCACCGTGACGCTGCCGTCGCCGCCGGCCAGTTCCACGAGCAGGTCGTCGCGATGGCGGTGGAGCTGCGTCGTGTCCGCCGCGATTCCCTCGCCGAATTGCAGCACGTCGTGGCCGCCCGTCTCCACGATGACGTCGTCACCGCCGCGCGCCTCGTGTACGTAGATGTCGTCGCCGTTGCCGCCCTCCAGTCGATCGTCGCCGCGACCACCCTCAAGCCGATCGTCGCCGCGACCGCCCGCGAGCCAGTCGGCGCCCTGCCCGCCCAGCAAGCGGTCGTCTCCTCTGCCGCCCAGCAGCCTGTCCCCGCCCGCCCCGCCCTGGAGCCGATCGTCTCCCGCGCCACCATCGAGCAGATCGTCGCCGCCCTCCCCCCGGAGGCGGTCGTCGCCGGCGAGTCCCTCGATGACATCGTCGAAATCGGTGCCGGTCAGCACGTCGTCGCCGCTCGTGCCGGTCAGGTGCTGCCCGCCGCCCTCGCTCACCATCAGCTCGAAAAGATCGGCAGCGGCGGCGCCGGCGCCATCGATCGCCTCGACGCGAATCGAGTAACTGCCGGCGTCGGCCGCGCCCGGCGTGCCGGAGAAACTCGCCCCGGCCGCGTCGAATGCGAGCCAAGCGGGTAGCGGCGAGCCGTCGGCAAGCGTTGCGCCGAGCAGGAACGCGTCGCCCGCGTCGACGTCGAAGAACGTATTGGCAGGCAGCGTGAAGGCGAACGCGCTGCCCGCGGCGGCGGCCTGGTCCGCGATGGGGCTCGCGACCACTGGCGCGTCGTTCGCCCCGGCGACGGCGATGGTTACGGTCGCCTCGGCGGCGGCGATGCCGTCGCTCGCGACGTAGGCGAATGCGTCGGACACCGTCTGGCCGGCCGCGAGCGACTGCACGGCGGCGGACGCGTTGTCGAGCGCATAGCTGTAGCTGCCATCTGCGTTCAGCGTCAACGTGCCGTAGGCGCCCGCGATGGAGCCCGGCGCGGCG
>CAZOQY010000081.1:0-11847 GCA_964581835.1 uncultured Streptomycetaceae bacterium
CCAGAAGATCGGCAAGAATTGCAAGGTCGTGGGCGTGCTCGACAAGGCGGAAGAGCCGACGAAACCGGGTCTGTGGTTCATGGATTCGTCGTCCGCCGCGGCCGAGATGGTCACGCTGTGCGCCGCCTCCGGCTACGTCGTGCATTTCTTCCCGACCGGGCAGGGCAACGTCATCGGCAATCCGATCATCCCGGTGATCAAGCTCTGCGCCAACCCGCGCACCGTGCGCACCATGTCGGAACACATCGACTACGACTGCTCGGGCCTGCTGCAGCGGCAGAAGAATCTCGACCAGACCGGCAACGAGCTGCTCGAGGTGATGCTGCGCACCTGCAACGGCCGCCTGACCGCCGCCGAGGCGCTGGGGCACCGCGAGTTCGTTCTTACGCGCCTCTACGAGAGCGCGTAGCGCGGAGAGGAGAGAGGAGAGAGGAGAGAGGCGCCAAAACCCGGCCTCAAACCCTGAGAAGACGATTGTGTCGCCTCCCCCCTCCCGCCTTCCATCTCCCCCGGCGACGCTGCGCGGCGCCGACGTGCTCGCCCGCGCGCTCGCGCAGGGCGGAGTACGCCGGCTTTTCTCGCTGTCCGGCAACCACATCATGCCGGTCTACGATGCCGCGCTCGATGCGCGGCTCGAGATCACGCACGTGCGCCACGAGGGCGCCGCAGTGCACATGGCCGACGCCTGGGGACGGTTGACCGGGGTGCCCGGCGTCGCGCTGCTGACGGGCGGGCCGGGCCATGCCAACGGCGTCGGCGCGCTCTACACCGCGCTCGCGTCCGAGTCGCCGATGGTGATGCTGTCCGGCCACGCGCCGCTTGCCGAGCTCGGGCGCGGCTCGTTCCAGGAAATGGCGCAGGCCGATCTCGCCGCGCCGGTCACCAAGGCGTCGTGGACGGCGCAGCGCGCTGAAACGCTCGCCGAGGACGTTGCGCGGGCGATGCGCATCGCGCGCTCGGGGCGTCCCGGCCCGGTGCACGTGAGCCTGCCGTTCGACCTGCTGGAGGCGAAAGTCGCATCTCCGGCAGCGGTTACCGACACTGCATTCCGGCCCGTCGTGCAGCCACTGGCGGATGCCGCGACCGACGCGGCGCTCGCGGAACTCCGCCGCGCGCAACGGCCGCTGATCGTGCTGGGGCCGGTGATGGCGAACGAGCGCGCGTTGCCCGGGCAGCTCGCAGCCGCGACCGGCGCGCCGGCGGTCTGCATGGAAAGCCCGCGCGGGGTGAACGATCCCTGTCTCGGCGCTTACGCCGACGTGCTGAAGGAAGCCGACTTGATCGTGCTCCTCGGCAAGCAGCCCGATTTCACGCTGCGCTTCGGCGCAGCCCCGGCCGTGGCCCCGGCCTGTCGTTTCATCGTCATCGATCCCGATGCCGCAGCGCTTGCGCGCGCGCGCGCAACACTCGGCGAGGGGCGCATTGCCGTTGCGGCGGTCGCCGACGCGTTGCCTGCCGTGCAGGCGCTCGTCGCCCGCGCCCGCGCCGGCGCAGCGCGCGGCGCATCGGCCTGGGCGCGGGAGGTGGATGCCGCCGTGCGCTACCGGCCGGCCGAGTGGTCGCGGCTGGCTTCAGGCGCCGCCGGCCCGCTGCACCCGGTGGAAGTGGGGCGCGCCGCGCAGAAGCTCGTCGACCGTTCGCCGGACTCGGTGCTGGTGGTCGACGGCGGCGAGTTCGGGCAATGGGCGCAGGCGTGCGTAGCCGCGCCGACGCGGATCATCAACGGCGTCGGCGGTTCCATCGGCTCGGGCATCCCGTTCGCGCTGGCGGCGCGCGTCGCGCGGCCCGGCGCGCCGGTCGTCGCCCTGCTGGGCGACGGTACTTTCGGTTTCCATCTCGCCGAGTTCGACACCGCGGTGCGCGCGCGCCTGCCGTTCGTCGCGATCGTCGGCAACGACGCCTGCTGGAACGCCGAGCACCAGATCCAGCTGCGCGCCTACGGCCGCGACCGTGCTCACGGCTGCGAACTCCTGCCGGCGCGCTATGACCAGGCCGTCGCCGCGCTGGGCGGGCATGGAGAATACGTGACGCGGGCGGCGGACCTGCCGGCTGCGCTTGAGCGGGCGTCGCTGTCGGGCAAGCCGGCGTGCGTGAACGTGATGATCGAGCGCTTGCCGGCGCCGGTCGTGACGCGGGCCCAGGCCGCGCGCCGTGAAGACAGAACCGGCGCGGCGCACTGACTATATATATGGGCACGCCGATCAACACGTTGAGGGTCAGCGTCTGGCGCGGCGGCGACTCTGGCGCGTTCCAGTCTTTCGAGGTGCCGCGGCAGGAGAGCCAGACCGTCCTCGACGTCGTCACCTACATCCAGCGCGCGCTCGACCCCACGCTCGCCTACCGTTTCGCCTGCCGCGTCGGCATGTGCGGCTCGTGCGCGATGACGGTGAACGGCCGGGCGCGCTGGACCTGCCGCACCCACGTGGACAAGGTGGCAGAGAGCGGCGCCCTCGAGATCGCGCCGCTCCACAACCTGCCGGTGGTGCGCGACCTCGTCACCGACATGACCGAATTCTTCGACAAGTGGGCGAAAGCGCGCGGCCGCTTCCGCGGCGCCGCCACGCGCAAGGAGGCCTTCGCGCGCGTCGAGCCGTCGTCTCCCGAGCGCCGTCACGCGGACGCGGGCATCGAGTGCATCGGCTGCGGCGTGTGCTACAGCTCGTGCGACGTCGTGTCGTGGAAGCCGGATTACCTCGGGCCGGCGGCGCTGAACCGCGCCTGGACGCTGGTCAACGACGCGCGCGACACCGACAACCGCGCGCGGCTCGCCGCGGTGGCGGGGGACGCCGGCTGCCACGCCTGCCACACCCACATGAGCTGCAGCGAGCGCTGCCCGAAGCAGATCTCGCCCACGGCTGCCATTGCCGGCCTGAAGCGCGCCGCCGCGCTCGCGGCCCTGCGCGGCGAATTGAGCGATGAGTAACGGCCGCTTGAGCATCAGGGCGCAGGCGCTGCTGTGGATGGCGCAACGGGTGAGCGCGATGGTGCTGGCGCTGTGCGTGATCGTCCACCTCGTCACCATCATCTACGCCGTGCAGAACGGCCTGTCGGCGGCGGAAATCCTCGGGCGCACGCGCGGCAACGCGGCCTGGGCCGCGTTCTACACGGTGTTCGTCCTCGCCATCGCCGTGCACGCCCCGATCGGGATCCGCGGCTTTCTCGCGGAAACCTTCAACTGGCGCGGCGGCGGCCTCGACGTCGCGGTGATGGCGGTCGCGCTGACGCTGGCGATGTGGGGCTTCCGGGCCGTCTACGCTGTTTTTGTTTAATGGACAGGATTTACAGGATTAACAAGATTCAAACAACGAGGCACAACGGTTTTTGATCTAATCATGTGAATCCTGTTAATCCTGTCTATTGCTGAATCTGACGAATGAAGAACGACTTCCGCGCGCGCAATCACCCCGCCTACTGGGCGTTCGTCGTGCATCGCGCCTCGGGCGTGCTGCTGACGCTGTTCCTGCCGCTGCATTTCTGGGCGCTGGGCCAGGCGTTGCAGGGCGAGACGAAGCTCGAGTCCTTCCTGCGCTGGAGCGACCAGCCGCTGGTGAAATTCGCCGAGACCGCGCTGGTGCTCGCCCTCGCCGCGCACATGACCGGCGGGCTGCGCCTGCTCGCGCTGGAATTCCTGGCGTGGCGCGACTGGCAGAAAAGCCTGCTGGCGGTCGCGGCCGGCGTCGCGCTGGCCGCCGGTCTTGCATTCCTGCTGAACCTCGCCTGATGCGCAAGCCCAACTTCCTCGTCATCCTCATCGACGATCTGCGCCACGACGAGTTCGGCGCCGGCGGGCATCCGTACATGAAGACGCCGCACATCGACCGCATCGCGCGCGAGGGCGCGGTGTTCGAGCGCGCGTTCCACACCACGCCGATCTGCTCGCCCAACCGCGCCTCGGTCCTGACCGGCCAGTACGCGAGCCGCCACGGCATCATCGACAACGTCGCGCGCGACGCCGCCAGCCACCGCCTGCCCAACTACCACCTCGAGCTGCAGCGGCTGGGTTACGAGACCGCCCACATCGGCAAGTGGCACATGGGCAATGACGGCCAGCCGCGGCCGGGCTACGACCACTGGGTGAGCTTCGACGGCCACGGCCGGCTCGAGAACCCGAAGTTGAACGAGCAGGGCCGCTACGTTCAGCACAGCGGTTACATCACCGACATCCTGAATGCGAAGGCGCTCGATTTCGTGAACCGTCGGCATGACAAGCCGTGGTCGCTGTTTCTCGCGCACAAGGCGGTGCACCCGGACGCGGAGCAGGCGGCCGATGGCACGCTGTCCCTCGTCGGTTACCTTCCCGCCGAGCGGCACCGCAAGCTCTACGAGGGCTGCGTGTTTCCGAAGAAGCCGAACATGCTCGCGCCGGCCGAAGTCGTGAAACAGAAGCCGGCGTGGGCCGAAGCGTTCGACCTGAAGAAGACCGCGCCTTCGCAGGCGCTCCTGAAGCCCATCCATTCCGGCCAGCAGGAGGAGATCCGGCTGCGCGCGGCGATGATGGCCTCGGTGGACGAGGGCGTGGGCCAGCTGCTCGACGCGCTCGGCCGCTCGGGCGAGCTCGACGACACGTTCGTCCTGTTCTTCGGCGACAACGGCTATTTTTTCGGCGAGCACGGCCTCGGGCCGGAGCGCCGCTTCGCCTACGAGGAAGGCATCCGCGCGCCGTTCATCGCGCGCTATCCGAAAAAGATACGGGCGGGTTCGCGCGTGCGCGACCTCGTCATCTGCCAGGACATCGCGCCGACCCTGCTGCAGCTGGCCGGCGGCAGGCCCGGCCCGCAGGTGCAGGGCCGCTCGCTGCTGCCCCTTCTCGCCGGGAGGAAGGAAAAAGGCGGCGCGGGGTGGCGCCAATCCTTCTTGGTCGAGTACTGGGCCGAAAACGCCATGCCGTGGCTGATCGGCATGACTTACAAGGCGGTGCGCACCGGCCGCCACAAGTACATCCGCTGGGTAAACCGCGGCAGCAACGGCGAACTCGACGAGCTCTACGATCTCGACCGCGATCCCCACGAGGTCGTGAACGTCATCAGGCGCCCCGCGTACCGGGCGATCCGCGAGAAGCTGCGTCGCGAGCTGCGGCGCCTCGTCGCGGACGCCGGCGGGCTGTAGCGGCAGGACCGCTTATGGGGTAAGGTTGCCCGGAGAAAACCCGGGCCCGGAGCCCGCAAACAGGAGGAGGAAATCATGCGAATCGGAAAATGGATGGCCCTGCCGGCTGCGCTGTTGCTGGCCTGCGCGGCCCATGCCCAGACTTATCCCGTCAAGCCGGTGCGCATCATCGTGCCGTTTCCGCCCGGGGGCGCGACCGATCTCGTGACCCGCATCCTGGCGCAGAAGCTGACCGAGTCGTGGGGGCAGCAGGTGGTGGCGGACAACCGCGCCGGCGCCGGCGGCAACATTGGCGCCGAGCTGGCGGCGAAAGCGCCCGCGGACGGCTACACGCTGTTCATGACCTCGGGCTCGATCGTCACCGCGAACCCGCACATGTACAAAAAGCTTTCCTGGAACCCGGACAAGGACCTGGTGGCGATCACCAACGTGGCGAGCGGCCCCCAGATCGTCGCGGTGCACCCGAGTTTCCCTGCGAAATCCATCAAGGAGCTGATCGCGATCGCGAAGGCGAAGCCCGGCTCGATCACCTTTGGCTCGGCCGGGATCGGCACGCAAACGCACCTGGCGGCCGAGAATTTCCTGTTCACGGCCGGCGTCAACGCGATGCACATCCCGTACAAGGGCGAGGGCCCGGCGATGGTCGACCTGGTGGCCGGCCAGATCATCTTCGTCACGCCCAACCTGTCGGCCGCGATCGGCTACGTGCAGCAGGGCAGGTTGCGCGCGCTGGGCGTCACCAGCAAGCAGCGCGTGCCGCAGCTGAAGGACGTGCCGGCGATCGCCGAGACGCTGCCGGGCTTCGAGAACATCGGCTGGTTCGGCCTGATGGCGCCCGCCGGCACGCCGGCCGCGGTCATCGACAAGGTCTACCGTGACACGGCGAAAGCGCTGGAAGGCGCGGATCTGCGCAAGCGCTTCGACGACATCGGCATGGCGCCGGTCGGCAACGCGCCCGCGGATTTCGCGAAAGCGATCCGCGAGGAAGCGGTGATGTGGGCGAAGATCATCCGCGCGCGCAAGCTGGAGATCAATTGAAATCCCCCCGACATATTCATGTCTCCCCCCTTTTCCAAAGGGGGGCGGGGGGGGGTTGGAAACCAGCGGCGCTCATGAAGATCGACCTGCAACAGGTGGAGGAGGCGTGCAAGGAGCTGTACATCCGCGCGCTCAAGATCCTGCCGCCGGACATCAAGGAGGGCTTCAAGCGCCTCGACGCCGGCGAGACCAACGCCACCGGCAAGGCGATCCTCGCCACCATGATCCGCAACATCTCGGTCGCCGAGGACAACAATAACCTGCTGTGCCAGGACACCGGCATCCCGATCTACAACGTGACGATCGGCGCCGGCATCGAGGTGGACGGTTATCGCCTGAAGCAGGCGATCGCGAAAGGCTGCGAGCGCGCGACGCGAGAGCACCCGCTGCGCTCCTCCGTCGTGCACCCGGTCACGCGCAAGAACGAGCACACCTCGTGCGGGCCCGAGATTCCCGTGATCCACATCGATTTCGCTTCGCAGGCGGACACGCTGTCGATCGAGATGATCCCGAAGGGCTCGGGCTCGGAGAACAATTCCTTCCTCAAGATGGCGATTCCGGCGGAAGGCGTGGACGCGATCAAGACCTTCGTCGTGGACTGCGTGCTCGATGCCGGCGGCAAGACCTGTCCGCCGACCATCGTCGGCGTCGGCGTCGGCGGCACGGCGGATCTGTGCGTGCATCTCTCGAAAGTCGCCGCGACGCGCCCGCTCGGCACGCGCTGCGCCGACCCCGAGGGCGCGAAGCTCGAGGAGGCGCTGACGCGCGCGGTGAACCAGCTGGGCGTCGGCCCGCAGGGGCTCGGCGGCGATTCGACTTCGTTCGCGGTGCACGTCGAGATTGCCGCGACCCACATCACCATGAACCCGGTGGCGGTGAACATGCAGTGCCACTCCGCCCGCCGCGCGCGGGCGACCTTCACGCCGAAAGGCGTCGAGTACGGCTTCTGACCATGGCCCATTACGACTTCCAGATGCCGGTGACCGAGGAGCAGGTGCGCCAGCTCCGCGTCAACGACACCGTCACGCTCTACGGCACGCTCTACGGCATCCGCGACGCGACGCAGATCCACATGTTCGACCGCGGGCGCAAGACGCGCTTCGATCTCAGGGGCCACGCGCTCGTCCACACCGCGCCCAACGTCCGCTGGGTGGGGGAGACCGAGGCCCATCCCACCGGCTACCAGCCGATCTGCATCGGCACCACCACCAGCGATCGCATGGAGCGCTTCACGCGCCCGCTGATGGAGCAGTACGGCGCGCGCATCATCATCGGCAAGGGCGGCCTGCGCGAAGGTTCGGCGGCGGCGTTCAGCGAGCTGGGCGGTGTCTACCTGGCGGTGATCGGCGGCGCGGCGGCGCTGGAGACGACGTGGGTGGAGCAGATCGAGGACGTCGATCTCGACGACCTCAACCCGGAGTCGCTGTGGAAGTTCCGCGTGAAGGGTTTCGGGCCGCTGCTGGTGTCGATGGATTCCCACGGCGGCAGCCTCTACACGGAAGTGAACGCGGCTGCGCGCTCGAAGCGCGCCGCGGCGCTCGCTTCGCTCGGTGTGAAGAATGATTGACCGCCAAGACGCCAAGAGAAACAAAAATAATTGAACCGCAGAGGCGCGGAGAGAAGCAAAGGCGGGAATTACCAGCAATGTATATTCTGTTTTCGTCCTTGCTTTTGGTTTTCTCCCTGTCTCTGTGGTTCGATAGGTTTTGATTCCCGGTTCCATTTTGCTGTTTGTTTCTCTTGGCGTCTTGGCGGTTCAATTTTCTGTTTTTGATCTTCTGGACGGTTCGATCTGATGCGCAGGTTGAAAACAGACATCCTCATCCTCGGCTCCGGCGGCGCCGGGCTGTTCGCCGCGCTGCACGCGCACCAGGCGGATCCCTCGCTCTCCATCACCGTCGCGGTGAAGGGGCTGCTGGGCAAGTGCGGCTGCACGCGCATGGTGCAGGGCGGCTACAACGTCGCGCTCGCGGCGGAAGACTCGGTCGAGCGCCATTTCATGGACACCATCGAGGGCGGCAAATGGCTGCCCGACCAGGATCTCGCCTGGACGCTGGTGGAGAAGGCGGTCGAGCGCATCCACGAGCTCGAGAACGAGCTCGGCTGCTTCTTCGACCGCAATCCCGACGGCACCGTCCACCAGAAGGCGTTCGCGGGGCAGACCTTCGACCGCACCGTGCACAAGGGCGATTTGACCGGCATCGAGATCATCAACCGCCTCGCCGAGCAGGTCTGGGCGCGCGATATCGGGCGGCTGGAAGAGCACCGCGCGGTCGAATTCATCCGGGACCGCGACGGCCAGTCGCTCGCGGGCGTGCTGATGGTGGACATCCGCAGCGGCGAGTTCGTGTTCGTGCAGGCGCAGGCGGTGCTGCTCGCCACCGGCGGCGGGCCCACCATGTACAAGTACCACACGCCCTCGGGCGACAAGACCTGCGACGGCATGGCGATGGCGCTGCGCGCCGGGCTCACGCTGCGCGACATGGAGATGGTGCAGTTCCACCCCACCGGCCTCATCGCCGGGCCCCAGACCCGCATCACCGGCACGATCATCGAGGAAGGCCTGCGCGGCGCCGGCGGCCACCTGTTGAACGGTGACGGCGAGCGCTTCATGCACCACTACGATCCCCGCGGCGAGCGCGCGACGCGCGACATCGTGAGCCGCGGCATGTACGACCAGATGCGCCAGGGCAAGGTCGGCCCGCGCGGCGGCCTCTACATCACGATGCGGCACCTCGACCCGGCGGCGGTGCGGCGCGACTTCAAGGGGATGGTCGAGCGCTGCGCCGACTGCGGCTTCGACCTCGTCTCCGGCCTGGTGGACGTGGTGCCGACCGCGCATTACATGATGGGCGGCGTCGTGTTCCGCGGCGACTGCACCACCGATCTGCCCGGGTTGTTCGTCGCGGGAGAGGATTCGGGCGGGGTGCATGGCGCCAACCGCCTCGGCGGCAACGGCGTCGCCAATTCCACCGTGTTCGGCGGCATCGCGGGCGATGCGATGGCGCCGTGGGTCAGGGCGAACGGCGCGTACCGCGAGCCTGATGAGCGGGCGCTCGGCGAAGCCGTCGCCCGCGCGCGCGCGCCGATCGGCAGGCCGGCGGGCGACATCGCGTCGCTGCGCGAGCGGCTCTACGACATCATGTGGGACGATGTCGGCATCGTGCGCGATGCGGCTTCGCTCGATCGGGCGGCCGGCGCGCTCGACGAGCTGGAAGCGCGGCTCGACGCAACCGGCGTGGAAGGCGGAAGCCTCGCTTTCAACCTGACCTGGCACGACTGGTTGAATCTCAAGAACCTGCTGCTGGTGTCGAAATCGATCCGTGCCGCGGCGGTGGCGCGCGAGGACTCGCGCGGCGCGCACTTCCGCTCCGATTTCCCGGACACGCGCGATCTCGCCCATTCGCACTACACTTGCGTCAACTGGCGGGACGATCGCTTCGAAGTCACCACCCGCCCCGTCCGGTTCACGCGGGTGAGGCCCGGGGAGACGCTGCTCGTGGCCCGGAGCGCCGCATAAACAAACAGGGGAGAAAGCATGAGATATCTTTTTGCAATCACGGTGGCGCTGGCCTGCCTGCCGGCCTGGGCTCAGGAGTATCCCGCCAGGCAGGTCCGGCTGGTGCTGCCGTTCCCGGCGGGCGGGGGCAGCGACCTCATCGGGCGCGTGGTCGCCCAGAAGCTCACGGCTTCGCTCGGCCAGCCGGTGATCGTGGACAACCGCGCCGGCGCGAGCGGCAACATCGCCGGAGAGATCGTCGCGAAGGCGCCCGCCGACGGCTACACGCTGCTGTTCGGCAATTCGTCGCTGTCGATCAGTCCCGCTGTGTTCAGCAAGCTCAACTACGATCCGGTCAGGGGCCTCATGCCGATCTCGATGGCTTCTTCCTACCCGTTCACGCTGACGTGCCACCCGTCGCTGCCGGTGCGCTCGGTCAAGGAGCTGGTCGCCCTGGCGAGGTCGAAGCCGGGCGAGCTCGCCTACGCCTCGGCCGGCGGCGGCACGATGTCGCACATGGCGATGGAGTTGCTGCGGGTGCGCACCGGCATCAAGCTGCAGCACCTGCCGTACAAGGGTGCGGCGCCGGCTTCGATCAGCATCATTTCGGGCGAGAGCCAGCTGGGCTTCCTGGTCATGCCCGTCGCATCGGTGCAGATCAAGGCCGGCAAGCTGCGCGGGCTCGGCGTGGCGGACTCGACCCGGTCGCAGGCGGCGCCGGAAGTGCCGACGATGGCGGAAGCGGGCGTCAAGGACAACCTGGCCGTCCAGTGGAACGGCTTCTTCGCGCCGGCGCGCACGCCGCAGGGCGTGATCGACCGCATCCACCGCGAAGTGGCGAAAGCGGTGCACCTGCCCGACGTGAAACAGCGCTTCGAAGCCGAGGGCGCGACACCGTCGGGCAGTTCGCCGTCCGAGTTCACGGCGTTCTTCCAGACCGAGGCCGCGAAGTGGGCGGATGTGGCGAAGCGGTCGGGGACCAGGCTGGATTAAGCGTGACGCGATGGGGCGTGACACGGTGCGGCGTGACACGATAATGCGTGACCTGTGCGCCGGGTCGAACCACGATTCACGAATCACGATTCACGCTTTGTCATGAAATTGTCGATCGATGAGGCAACAGCGCTCGCGCAGCGGGCGCTGAAGAAGGCCGGCGCGTCGCGGGCCATGGCCCTGACTACGGCGGAGGCGCTGGTCGCGGCGGAAGCGGAGGGGCTCGCGGGGCACGGCTTGTCGCGCGTTGCGCTCTATTGCCAGCACCTGCGCGAGGGACGCGCCGACGGAAGAGCGAAGCCGAAGGTGGTGAAGAAGCAGGGCGCGACCTGTCTCGTCGATGCCAACGGCGGGCTGGCGTTTCCCGCCGCCGCGCTGGCGGTGAAGGAGGCGGCGAAGCGCGCGAAGCGCTACGGCGTCGCCTTCGCCGGCGTCACCAACAGCCATCATTTCGGCGCGGCGGCCTATCACCTGGCGCCGCTCGCGCAGGCGGGGCTCGCCGGCCTCGCGTTCACCAACTCGCCGTCCGCGATCAACGCCTGGGGCGGGAAAAAGGCGTTCTACGGCACCAACCCCGTTGCCGCCATTTTTCCGCGCCGCGATGCCGCGCCCATCGTCGTTGATCTCTCGCTGACGGAAGTGGTGCGCGGCAAGATCATGCTGCACGCGAAGGAAGGCAAGCCCATTCCCCTCGGCTGGGCGGTGGACCGCGACGGCAACCCCACCACCGACCCGAAGGCGGCGCTGACCGGCAGCCTCATGGCGATCGGCGGCGTGAAGGGCACGACGCTCGCGCTGATGGTGGAAATGCTGTGCGTCGCGCTGACCGGCGCGGCGTTCAGCTTCGAGAACGACTCCTACTTCGAGCCCGGCAACAAGCCCCGCATCGGCCACGCCGTCCTGGCGATCGACCCCGACGCGCTCGCCGGCATGAGTGCCTACTACTCGCGCGTGGAAGACATGGTCACGAAGATGCTGGCCGACGAAGGCGTGCGCCTGCCCGGCGCCCGCCGCCAGCAGGCGGCCGCAAAAGCGCGCGCCGAAGGCATCGACCTGCCCGATACGCTTGCCGGCGAACTGCGCCAGCTCGCCCGCGGCAGGAAGTAGCCGCCGGGGCGGCCGACGGGCGCACGGTGATTTACTACCTCGTGGCGCGGAAGCATGCGTTCAGCCTCGAGGACGTTCCGGACTGGACGGTCCTGGAGCTGGAC
>CAZOQY010000082.1:0-2252 GCA_964581835.1 uncultured Streptomycetaceae bacterium
GACGGTGGAAATCGCCGACCCCCTGCGCAGCAAGCAGCTGCGCACCGGGCTTGCCCAGCTGGGCGAGGAGGGCGCGATCCAGGTGTTCCGGCCGGTCGCCGGCGGCATGCTGCTGCTGGGCGCGGTCGGCCAGCTCCAGTTCGAGGTGGTGGCGCACCGCCTCAAGCACGAATACGGCTGCGAAGCGCGCATCGCGCCGTCGCGCTACACCGGCGCGCGCTGGGTGACCTGCGACGACGACCGTGAATTGAAGCGCTTCATAGAAGCCAACGCCCATCGCGTTGCCCACGACGCCGTCGGCGCGCCGGCGTTCCTCGCCGCGCACGACGTCGAGATCAAGGTTGCGATGGAGCAGTGGCCGAAGATCCGCTTCCACGCTCTGCGCGAGCACGCCGGGCTGGTATTCCACTCCGGGCTGGCCGAAGCCTGACGACCAGTAGTCTTAAAAACCCGTTTTGCCACAGAGAACACAGAGGTCACAGAGAAAGAAAAACATTGATCCGGGTGGCTTTTTCCTCTGTGTTCTCTGTGATCTCTGTGGCTGATTTGAGTTTTTGAGATAGGTTCGAGTAACGGGTGTTAGGGCGTGGAAGGCCGTAGGCGCGCGAGCAGCGCCCTGATTCCCCGCCACAGCTTCGGCAGCAGCCACGCCAGCAGCAGCACGAAGGCGATCAGCAGGGCGAGGAACACGACCGGGTAGGCGAAGGCGAGCCACAACCCCGTCAGCACCATGGCGTCCTCGGTCAGCGAGGCGCCCCAGTTGGAGAAGGGTTCCGGCGAGGTGTTGATGAGGGCGCGCCCGCCGGCCTTGGCGAAATGCGTGCCCGCCGCGAGCGTGCCGCCCAGCAGGCCCGCGGCGACGGTCAGCGCGGAGAGCGTGTCGCCGGTCGCGCCGGCGGCGAGCAGCGCGCCCGCCGGGATGCGGATGAAGGTGTGCAGAGCGTCCCACGCGCTGTCGATGCCGGGCACCTTGTCCGCCAGAAACTCCACCACCAGCAGGAACCCGGCGGTGCCGATGACCCAGGGGTGCTGCAGCACCTTCAACGCGGCGGGCAATTCGATATAGCCCAGGTGGCCGGCCAGCCCCAGCGCGAACACCACGAGATAGAGTCGCAGGCCGCTCGCCCACGCGAGCAGCGAGGCCAGCGCGACGGTTTCCAGCACCTGCCATTCCTGGGCAGTCATCGGTCGGGACTCCGCGACGGGTCAACAGTCCACATGATATCTCCCGCAGGCTGGGACCGGAATCGCGGTGCTAAGATTCGGCCTTCCCCGCAACGAGGAAGGTGCCGCGATGGCCAGCAAGGGACGCCAGCTCAAGGAACTGATCAACTCGCCCAAGATCCTCGTCACGCCCGGCGTCTACGACGGCTACAGCGCGCGCCTGACGCAGAAGCTGGGCTTCCAGTCCGGCTCGATCACCGGCGCCGGCACTTCCGAAAGCCGCCTCGGCTGGGCCGACCGCGGCGTGATGGGGCTCGACGAGAACGTCAACAACGCGCGCCGCCTTGCCGATTGCTGCGACCTGCTGCTGCGCGCCGACGCCGACACCGGCTACGGCAACGCGATGAGCGTCTACTTCGCGACGCGCGCGTTCGAGAAGGCGGGCGTTGCGGCGGTAATGTTCGAGGACCAGGTGTGGCCCAAGCGCTGCGGTCACATGGCCGGCAAGAGCGTGATTCCTGCCGAAGAAATGGTGCAGAAGGTGAAGGCGGCCTGCGATGCGCGCATCGACCCTGATTTCATCATCATCTCGCGCACCGACGCCGCCGGCACCCACGGCGTGGACGAGGCGATCCGCCGTCTCAATATGTATGCTGAAGCCGGCGCCGACTGCATGTACGCCGACGCGCTGCTGTCGAAGGAAGACATCGCCAAGGTGGCGAAGAGCGTGCCGAAGCCGCTGATCGTCAACATGGGGCTGGGCATGCGCACGCGCAAGACCACGCCGCTGATGACGCCGAAGGAATTGCAGGACATCGGCGTGGCGGTGGTGAGCTATCCGCGGCTGCTCACGACGGCGGCGCTGCAGGGCATGAAGAACGCCATGAAGGTGTTCACGGAAGAGGTGATGGGCCAGGAAAAACTCGTCGCGCGCGACGACCTGCAGGTCTCGTTCGAGGAGCTGAACGACCTGATGGGAATGAAGGAGCTGGACGAGATGGAGCGGAAATACGCTGGCGGCTGAAGCCGCCAGGGAAAGCGTCGCAGATAAGACGTCTCAGATGAGACGTCGCAGATAGGGCGCAGTA
>CAZOQY010000082.1:2352-6925 GCA_964581835.1 uncultured Streptomycetaceae bacterium
TACCTGAGACGCTGTATCTGAGACGTGGTATCTGAGACGCCTCTCCCACGCGCGACGAAGGAGCGAACATGGGCATGACGATAGCGGAGAAAATTCTGGCGAAGAAAAGTGGCCAGAAGCGCGTGGGTCCGGGCGACCTGGTCACGGTCGAGGTCGACACCGTGGTGCTGATCGACAACAGCTTCACCGCGGGCCGCTGGCGCGAGATCAACAAGGTGTGCGATCCGCAGCGCATCGTCGTCGTGTTCGACCACCGCGTGCCGGCCTCGACGCAGGACAGCGCCGCCGCGCACCGCACCGGCCGGCGCTTCGTCGAGAAGTTCGGCATCAAGCGCTTCCACGACGTCGGCTATGACCAGGGCATCAGCCACCAGCTGGTGGCCGACTTCGGCTACGCGCTGCCCGGTACCGTGCTGGTGTGTAGCGATTCCCACACCTGCAGCGGCGGCGTGTTCAACTGCATCGCGCGCGGCGTCGGCGAGCCCGACGTCATCTACTCGGCGATCAAGGGCGAGACCTGGTTCCGCGTCGGCGAGACGATCCGCTACGAGTTGAGGGGCAAGCTGTCGCCCGCAGTGACGACCAAGGATGCGTTCCTGCAGATCGCCGGCGTGCACGGCGACCACGCGACGCAGAACATCGAGTTCGGCGGACCCGGCGTCGCCGGCCTGTCCATCTCCGCGCGCAAGACGCTGACCACGATGGGCGCCGAGCTGTCGGCGGAGTTCGCGACGTTCGAGGCCGACGACGTGATGCTGGAATGGATACGCGCGCGCCGCACCGACGCGGCCGCACAGTCGATGCAGCCGGTCGTGCCGGACAGGGACGCGAAGTATGCCGCCGTGCGCAGGGTCGATCTGTCCGCGCTCGAGCCGCTGGTCGCCTATCCCGACACGGTCATCGAGAACTCGAAGCCGGTCGCGGCGGCCGCGGGCACGCGCATCGACCAGGCTTTCATCGGCTCGTGCGCCAACGGCACGCTGGACGATCTCCGGCTGGCGGCGCAGATCCTCGCGGGCCGGCGCGTGGCGCCGACCGTGCGCCTGCTGATCACGCCCGGGTCACAGGAGGTGTACCGCCAGGCGGCGAAGGAAGGGCTGCTCTCGACGCTGGCGGAGTCCGGCGCGGTGGTCACGCCCTCCACTTGCGGCGCCTGCGGCGGCGGCCATCTCGGCATCCTGGGCCCGAACGAGACCTGCATTACAGCGAGCACGCGCAACTTCAAGGGCCGCATGGGCGACCCGAGCGCGAAGATCTACATGGCCTCGCCGGCGACGGTGGCGGCGTCGGCGATTCGCGGGACGATCACGGATCCCCGTGAATTCCTTAATTGAACCGCAGAGACGCGGAGAGAACCCAAATCGATATTTGAACCGCCAAGGCGCCAAGAAAAGCAGGAACAACAATCGAACCGCCAAGACGCCAAGAGAAACAAGAACAACAATTTAACCGCCAAGACCGCCAAGAGATTCCATATACATATAGATATATCAGCGCAGATGCCTATATCTACATTGGGAGATTTGTATATGCCGGCATATGAATTTAGCATTTCCAGAATGCTGTCTATTACAAGTTAGTTGCCAGAGAGTAGCCCTTGAGCCCGACAATCTTTCGCAAGGACGGATTCCGGTTCTTTTTCTTCTCGCGCGAGGAATCCCGGCTTCACGTGCATGTGCATCACGCAGATGGGGAGGCAAAGTTCTGGCTTGAGCCGGCGGTTGAACTGGCGCAGAATTATGGACTGAACGACCGCCAGATTCGGGCGGCCGAGGCTCTGGTCCGGAAACACGAACATGACATCCATGCTGCCTGGCGCAAACACTTTGGACGTTGAGGTTACGAACGTCTCGAATCACGGCTTCTGGCTGATGCTGGGAGCCGAGGAATTGTTCGTACCTTTCTCGCAGTTTCCCTGGTTCAAGGACGCTCCAATCGCAAAACTTATGAATGTCGAGCGTCCTCAATCCCACCACCTCTACTGGCCTGACCTCGATGTGGATCTGGCCATCGAATCCATACGCCACCCCGACCAGTTCCCGCTGGTGGCGCGATCCGGCAGCTAACCGCCGGTTCGTGACCGCGCGTTCCGCGCGGCACAGTCGGGACGTAAGTTAGTTCGATTATTGTATTTCTTGGCGTGCTTGGCGGTCTTGGCGGTTCAAGTTTGTATTGATTCTCTTGGCGTCTTGGCGGTTAATGAGGTTCTTATGAAGTTCAAAGCGAAAGTCTGGAAATTCGGCGACAACATCAACACTGACCTCATCCTGCCGATCCAGGCGTTCTACCTGAAGCCGGAGGAGCAGCCGCGCTACGTGTTCCAGGCCAACCGCCCGGGCTGGGTGGATCTGGTGCAGCCGGGCGACATCATCATCGGCGGCAAGAACTTCGGCATGGGCTCGAGCCGGCCGGCGGCGCGCTCGCTGAAGAACCTGGGGCTGGCGTGCCTCGTCGCGCCCTACATCAACGGGCTCTTTTTCCGCAACGCCGTCAATTTCGCCTTTCCCGCGATGGAATGCCCGGGCGTCGACGAGGCGTTCGAGGAGGGCGATATCGCCGAGGTCGATTTCGAGACCGCGACGGTGAAGAACGTCACGCGCAACAGGACATTGAGCGGCCGCGCGATGCCGCCGAGGCTGATGGAGCTGGTGAAGGCGGGCGGGATCTATCCCCTGCTCGAAAAGGAAGGGCTGATCGCTCCCCGGGCCTAGCAGGGTGCGGGATGCCTACTCCGGCTTTATCCCCGCCAGCTTGACGAGCTTGCCCATCACTTCGTAATCCTCCCGGATCAGCTTGCCGAAGGCCTCGGGCGACCCGCCGACCGGTTCCTCGCCCAGTTCGTGGTAGAGCTTGCGCACTTCCGCTGATTGCAGCGCCGTATTCATTGCCTGGTTGAAGCGGACGATGGCGTCTTTTGGCGCTCCGCGCGGCGCGACCACGCCGTTCCAGCCGTAGAAGCGGAACCCCGGCACGCCGCTCTCCGCGATGGTCGGCATATCGGGATGGAGGGACGAGCGGCGATCTCCGCCCGTGGCGATGCAGCGCACGCGGCCTGCTTTCACGTGAGGCATCGCCGCGCTCAGAGGCGGCAGCGTCCACTGGACCTCGCCCTGCGCTACCGCGACGTTGGACGGCCCGCCGCCCTTGTAGGGCACGTGCTTCGACTGGATGCCGGCGAGCGTCGTGAACATGACCGTGCCGAGGTGACTGGTGGTTCCGACGCCCGCCGACGACTGGTTGAGCAGTCCCGGCTTCGCTTTCGCCAGTTCGATGAGGTCGCGAACGGTTTTCACCGGCAGGCTTGCGTTCACGCACAGCGCCGTCTGCGCGGTGACGTAGAGGCCGACCGGCACGAAATCGCGCAGCGGATCGTAAGGCAGCCTGGCGAGGATGTGAGGGGACATGGTGAGCTGCGATGCCGCCACGGCGATAAGGGTGTAGCCGTCTGGCGTTGCGCGCGACCCGATCTCCATTCCCACAATACCGCCCGCCCCGGCGCGGTTGTCGACGACGATCTGCCGGCCGAACGCGTCGGACATGCGCGTGAAAACGATACGCCCGAGCAGGTCCGTGGTGGCCCCGGGCGCGTTCGGGACGATCACGCGGATAGGCCGCGCCGGATAGTTGATCTGCGCGGCGGCGTTCGCGGACAGCCCGACAATGGCCAGCGCGCACAACCCGATTATTCTCATGGCATTCCTCTCCTTTTCCCAGAGCGTCCATATAGTGTCTCATGGCCACAAGTACATGGCATGGCCGGAGAGCCGATGGTAGATTGCCCCTTTCGCGCAAGGAGGGGCGATTCATGACGGCCGTCACGCAGGAAAAGATTCGCTACGTGTACCCGCTGGATACGCTGAGCGGCCCCGCAGGCCGTGGCGGGCGTCGTTGTCACCGGCGCGCGCGCCCACGTGGCGATGGTGCGCCGGCAGCGCGGCAGCGGCCACGGGCTGCGGCTTTGCCCCGCGGAACAGTTTCATTATGTGAAGCAGGGCAGCCTGACCCTGGACATCGACGGCCAGTTGCTGAAGGCCGCTGCCGGGGACGTGATGCACATACCGGCGGGCATGCCGCACGGTGTCACCGTCGGCGCGGAAGAGGACGCGGCCCTGATCGCAGTCGCGGACACGCGCGATGCGAGCGCCGGTGCCGCGGACTGGAAGCTGCTCGCGGCGCCGGCCGCGCCGCGCAGCCCGAACGTCACCGGCAAGCGGCCGCGCTACGTTTACGCGATCGACCGGCTCGACGACATGCCCGAGGGCCTGTCGAGCGCCGTCGTCACGCCCAGGAACTTCGTGTCCAAGAAATCGAGTTCGTTCGGCGCGTCGCTGAAGGGCGAGATGCTGCAGGTCGGCCTGATCCGCAAGGCGCGCGGCTCGGGCGCCAAGCTGCACACGCACCCGAACGAGCAGTTCAACCTGGTGCTGGAGGGCCGGCTGGTCGGCGAGATCGGCGGCTACCCGATGGAGGTGCCGGCCGGGAGCCTCATCCACATGCCGGCCACGGTGGAGCACTGCACGCTCGCCAGCGCCGACGGCGACGTGCTGTTCTTCGTGGTGAAGGACACCAGCCA
>CAZOQY010000082.1:7025-11833 GCA_964581835.1 uncultured Streptomycetaceae bacterium
AAAAGGGAAAAGGAACTCCCGCAGTGCGGGAATTCTAATCACTCGTCACTCGTCACTCGTCACTCGTCACTCGTCACTCGTCACTCGTCACCCATCACCCATCACCCATCACACCCTATGCCTTTCCACCGCTTCGAGAAACTGAAGTCGTACCACCTCAATCCCCACCTGTCGTCCACGCGCGGGCCGATCATCGAGGGGCGCTACATGTATTTCCGCCGCGTTTCCAAGGTCGCGGGCAGCCGCTCCAGGCCGCATTACCATCCCAACGAGTTCATGGCGTTTTTCCTCGAGGGCAAGTCCCACGCCGTGCTCGGCCGCCGCCGTCGCGTCGCCGGGCCCGGCATGCTGGTGCACATTCCGTCCAACGCGCGCCACAGCTTCAAGGCGATCGACGACGTCAACTACCTGTACGTCAAGGACCGCACCTGGACCCTGATCGGTTCCGCCGCGGACGAGGCGCTGCCGCAGCAGGCGATGTCGGCGACGCAGGTCGCCAAGTTGCTGAAGGCCGGCAAGTACCCCGGCCAGCGCGGCAGCGCGGATAAATCGCAGGCCATCGTCGACGGGCTGGGCGACTGCTTCTACCAGTGGATGGAGCAATTGGACGCGCCGATGGCGTCAGCGCACCACGAGCGCTGGCTGGAAGGCGACAACCTGGCGTTCGGCCTGGTCGAGTCGCCGGCGGGGTACTGCGTCGAAGACCGGAAGGCGCCGCACGAAATTTTCGCCTACGTCATCAGCGGCACGCTCGACGCGCGGGTCGGCCGGGAAAAGCGCCGCGCGCGCCCGGGCGACGTGATCCACGTGCCCAAGGGGACGGCCCGCCGCTGGACCGTCACCGGCAAGTCGCCGGCGCGCTATGCCGTGGTGCGCTCGACGCCGAAACTCGAGGCCGCGGTCGAGAAGAACGGCGCGTCGGACAACTGGCGTGGGTGAAGCCAGTTACAAGTTACAAGATGCAAGGTACAAGATGAAGGCGGTTGTTTGACAGGTTTTCCGGGCGGCTTGTATAGTCCGGCTCCCATTTCGCAGGATTACCCACGGAGGAACGCATGTCCAGGCTCACATTGAAGCAGGCCAACACCATCGTCGAGAAGGCGCTCGCCAAGGGGCGCGAAATGAAAGTCAAGCCGCTCGGCGTCATCGTGCTCGACGATGCCGGCAACCTCGTCTCGGCGCAGCGCGAGGACGGCGCCAGCATGTTCCGTCTCGACGTCGCGCGCGGCAAGGCGTGGGCCGCGGTGGCGATGGGAGCGTCGAGCCGCGCGCTCGGCAAGCGCGCCAAGGATAACCCCAACTTCTTCCTCTCGCTCGCCGCGACCGCGGGCGGCAAATTCCTGCCGCAGACCGGCGCCGCACTGATCAAGGACAAGGACGGCGCCATCATCGGCGCCGCCGGCGCGAGTGGCGGCACCGGGGACGAAGACGAAGCGGCCTGCATCGCGGGCATCGAGGCGGCGGGGCTCACGGCCGACGCGTCGGCCTGAGCCGGAAAGGCGTGACACGGTAGAGCGTGACACGGAACCTCGTGACGCGATACGGCGTGACGCGGTAATGCGTAGTTTTTAAAACGTCGAGTTCCCTGCAAACAAAAAGGGCGGCCAGGCCGCCCTTTCTTTTGATTCCCGCAAGTCGCTACACCGCGTCACGCCGTATCGCGTCACGCATCACCGTGTCACGAAGCGTCGCGTCACGCATTATTTCTTCTCGGGAATGACGCCCAGATCGCCCAGCATCTTCGCGAGCAGCTGGTGCTCGGAATCGAGGTGCTTGCGCGTGGCGGCGCTCGACATGAAGTCCTCGGCCCAGGCGTTCTTCTCGAGATCCTGTTTCCAGTCGTCACCCTTCACCGCAAGGGCGAACGCCTGGTCCCAGAACGCGACCTGGGGCGGCGTCATGCCCTTCGGACCGATGAAGCCGCGCCAGCTGAAGAACACGGCGTCGATGCCCTGTTCCTTCAGCGTCGGCAGCGCCGCCATCGCGCCGGTCTGGCGCTGCGCCGCGCTCATGCCGATCGCGCGCGCCTTGCCGGACTGGATGTGGGGGATGGCGTTGGCCGGCGCGCCGACGAACACGTCGATGTGCCCGCCGAGCACCGCGGTCATGCCCTGGCCGCCCGACTTCTGCACCACCACCTTGGCGAGTTTCGGATCGACGCCGGCCGCCTTGAGGATCATGCCGACGATGACGTGGTTGTGATTGCCCGGCGCGGAAGCGAACGCGAAGCTGACCGACGTCGGGTCCTTGCGCAGGCGGTCGAGGAGATCCTTGCCGGTTTTGATCGGCGAGTCGGCGTTGATCGCGAGAGTGACGTACTCGCGCAGCAGGATCGAGAGCGGGGTGAAGTCGTGGTAGGTGAGCTTGCCCACACCGAGTATCTGGTTGGTGAGCATGGTGGAGGAGAAGGTGGCGATGTAGTGCGGGTCGGGCGCGTGCTGCGCGAGCGTGGTCCAGGCCACGGTGCCGCCGCCGCCCGGCCGGTTGTTGACGCTGACGCTCGGGAACGCGGTGTTCGCCGAGAGCAGCTTCTGCGTGACGCGCGCGCTGCGGTCGGACGAGCCGCCGGCGGCCGCGGCGACGATGATCTCGACGTTCTTCGAGGGCTTCCAGTCCTGCGCGTGACCCGCGCCGGTGGCGATGCAGCCGGCCGCGAGGGCGCAGATGAATCGGTTACGCATGTCGTCTCCTCCGTGTTTGGACGCGATATCTTACATGCTATCCTTCGCGGGAACCTGGCACTTACGAGGACAGGACATCCGACATGAGCATCGCCAAGCAGGCGGCAGGGCAGACGAAGACCGCGGGCGCGGTCAAGGGCGGCGACGGGAAATTCATTTTCCCGCTCGAGCAGATGGGCAAGATCGAGGCTGGTGTCGGCTATTCGACCGGCGTGGGGCCGGTGGTGGAAGGCGATCGCATGCAGTGCGCGCTCGTCACCAAGGCGCGCGGCACCGGGTCGAATCCGCACCACCATCCCAACGAGCAGTGGAACTACATCGTGCGAGGCACGCTGCGCGTGAAAGTCGGCGATGCGCCCGAGCAGCTGTGCGGGCCCGGCACGCTCCTTTATTTCCCGGCCAACATCGTCCACTACACCATCGCCACCGAGGACGAGGACGTCGTGTTCTTCGCGGTGAAGGATCTTTCCCACGGCATCAACGGCATACCGGTCGACCCCAGCCGTGGGGTCTACACCGGTCGCCAGGACCGGTGAAGGGCGTCGCAGGTAAAGCGTCGCAGATGAAACGTCTCAGATAAGGCGTCGCAGATGAGGCGTCGCAGGTACGACGTCGCAGGTAAAGCGTCGTGAAGAATCTGGACGTTTCCCCAACACGCATTATCTGAGACGCCTTATCTGAGACGTAGTATCTGAGACGCTTCACCTGAGACGCATTTGAAGAACATGACCCCCTACCATCCCGCCTCGATCGGCATGCCGCTCTCTGAAGTGGACACGCCGTCGCTGATCCTCGATCTCGACGCGTTCGAGCGCAATCTCGACCGCATGGACGCCTCGCTCGCCGGCAAGAAGATCAAGCTGCGCCCGCACGCGAAGAGCCACAAGTGCCCGGAGATCGCGCTGCGGCAGATGAAGCGCGGCGCGGTCGGCGTGTGCTGCCAGAAAGTGAGCGAAGCCGGGGCGATGGTGGAGGGCGGCGTGCCCGACGTGCTGATCGCGAACGAGGTGGTCGGCGCCGCGAAGTTGCGGTACCTGGCGGCGCTGGCGAAGCGGGCGAAGATCACGGTGTGCGCGGACGACGCGGGCAACGTCGCGGCGCTCGACGAGGCCGCGCGCGCGGGCGGCGTGAAGCTCGACGTGCTGGTGGAGGTGAACGTCGGCGCCAACCGCTGCGGCGTGGAGCCGGGCGAGCCGGCGGCCAGGCTCGCGCAGGCGATCGCGCAGTCGAAGCACCTGCATTTCGCGGGACTGCAGGCGTACCAGGGAGGCGCGCAGCATCTGCGCAAGGTGGAGGAACGGCGCGCGGCGATCGAAGGCGCGTGCGACATGGTGAAACGGACGACCGATCTGCTCGCGAAAGCGGGCATCGCCTGCGAGCGGGTGACCGGCGCCGGCACCGGCACCTACCTGTTCGAGGCGGCGAGCGGCATCTACCACGAACTGCAGGCAGGCTCGTACATCTTCATGGACGTGGATTACGCGAAGAACGACTGGACCGAGAGCGGCATCCCGCGCTTCGAGCACAGCCTGTTCGTGTGGGCGACGGTCATGAGCAAGGCTTCGGCGACCCACGCGGTGGTGGATGCCGGGCTCAAGGCGTCGAGCGTCGATTCCGGCATGCCGAGGGTGGCGGACGTCGCGGGCGTCGAGTATCTGAAGGCCTCCGACGAGCACGGCGTACTCAGGCTCGACGCAGCCGCGCGGCTCGCCGTGGGCGACAAGTTGAAGCTCATCCCCGGCCATTGCGACCCCACCGTCAACCTGTACGACCACTACGTCTGCGTGCGCGGCGGGAAGGTGGAGGCGATCTGGCCCATCACCGCGCGGGGCGCGGTGTGGTAAACCAAAACCCAATCGCCACAGAGGACACAGAGGACACAGAGAAAGACAAATCGAGAACCGGGCCTGGTTTATCTCTGTGTTCTCTGTGTTCTCTGTGAACTCTGTGGCTAATGGTTCTGGTGTTTGATCTTTTGAGGCGCGCCATGGCTGCAATCAAGAAAGTGGGTTTCATCGGCGTCGGCAACATGGGCAATCCCATGGCCGGGCATCTGGTGAAGAAGGGCTACGACGTCACGGTCCACGATGTCCGGCCGGAGGTGGCGAAGGCGTTCGTCGCGGAGCA
>CAZOQY010000083.1:0-11828 GCA_964581835.1 uncultured Streptomycetaceae bacterium
GCGGCTGCGCCGGCTGCAATCACCGTGAAATCCGATGCTGCATCGGCGCCGACGGTCATCAGCCAGCCGACGTCGCGGCCGGAATCGCGCCGCCCGCCGACAAGGCCGCGCGCAGAAGCGGAATCGTCAGGCTGGCGCTGGGTGGGAATCGGCGTGACGGCGCTACTGGTGGTCGTGTCCATCAGCGTCTGGAACCGGCACCGCGCGGCGCAGGAGTCGCAGCGGCAGGAAGTGGCGCGGGCCGAGTCCGTGCGCGCTGCGGAAGCGAAGGAGGCGCAGCGACAGTCCGAGGAGCGCGCCGAGCTGCGACGCCGGGCGGAGGAGGAGGCGCGGCGCCTGGCATCGCCGCCGGCGCCGTCCGAGCCGGCAGCCGAACCGGCTCCGCCGGTCGTTTCTCCCCCCGTCACCCGCGAGCGCCCTGGGCGCGAGCGGGAGGACCGTGCCGGGCCGCGCGACGGGAACCAGCAGAAGCTCGAGCGCATGGCGGAGCAGGAGTTCCGCGGCGCGGACGCCAACAACGACGGCTACCTGTCGCCCGACGAAGTGCGCGGGCGCTTTCCCTTCATCTCCAGGGAGTTTCAGCGCGTGGACGGCAACGGCGATGGCCGCATTTCGCCGGACGAGTTCGTGCAGCTGCGGCGCCTGCAGGCCGGGCAGAAATTCGGGAAATAGAAATGGAGCAGGGCCGCCTGCATGGCTCGACGATTGCATCCAGGGCGGACATGCTGGCGTATAGGGCGTAGCGTCGGCGCAGATTGTCGGTCGGTTCGCTATCGCTTTGAACCGATTGGATATTCGAGGCGCGGACCGCTATACTGCCGGGCGCCGGTGTGAACCAGTTCACGACAAGGGGATGACGATGGGATTGAGGCTCAAATTCAACCTGGTGCTGCTGGTGGTGTTCGCGCTCGGCCTGGGGGTCACCGGCTACATCTCGTACGACCTGCTGCACCGGAACGCCCGCGACGAGGTGCTGCGCAACGCCGGCGTGATGATGGAAGCGGCGTTGTCCATGCGCGGCTACACCAACGGCCAGATCCGGCCGCTGCTGCCCTACGACGAGGAGAAGTTCCACCCGCAGACGGTGCCCGCCTACTCGGCCACCGAGATCATGAATTCGCTGCGCAAGAAGTATTCCGACTATTCGTACAAGGAGGCGGCGCTGAATCCCACCAACCCGCGCAACAAGGCGGTGGAGTGGGAGACCGACATCGTCAACGCTTTCCGCAACGATCCCGAGCGCGGCGAAATCAGCGGCATGCGCGAGACGCCCACCGGGCGCTCGCTCTACCTCGCGCGGCCGTTCCAGATCAAGGACAAGGCCTGCCTGGCCTGCCACACCACCGCCGCCGAGGCGCCGCCCGCGATGGTCAAGATCTACGGGCCGAACAACGGCTTCGGCTGGAAGCACATGGAGGTGATCGGCGCGCAGATCGTCTCGGTGCCGATGGACCTGCCGATCCGCAACGCCAACCGCGCGTTCTACACCTTCATGGGCTCGCTCTCCGCGGTGTTCGTCGCGCTGTTCGTGATACTCAACCTGATGATGAGCCTGCTGATCGTGCGCCCGATCACCAGAATGTCCGAGGCGGCCAACGAGATCTCCACCGGCAACCTCGACATCCCCGAGTTCTCGGAGAAGGGCGGCGACGAGGTTTCCCTGCTGGCGAAATCCTTCAACCGCATGCGACGCAGCCTCGAGAAGGCGATCGAGCTCATCGACAAGAAGTGACCGCAGGGGAGTGACGGGATCGCATGCCTGAAGTCGCCAACGCGCTTCCCCGCGGCTACACGCTGAACGAATACCGCGTCGAGTCGGTGCTCGGCGCGGGCGGTTTCGGCCTGACCTATCTCGCCACCGACGCGAACCTGAACCTCAAGGTCGCGCTGAAGGAATACCTGCCGTCCGATTACGCCTCGCGCGCCGAGGACAGCACGGTGCAGCCCCGCTCGGGCGTTGCCGCCGAGCCGTTTCAATGGGGCCTGCAGCGTTTCATGGACGAGGCGAAAACGCTCGCTTCCTTCCGCCATCCCAATATCGTGCGGGTGATGCGCTTTTTCGAGGCGAACAACACCGGCTACATGGTGATGGAGTTCGTCGAGGGCAAGCCGCTGCCGGACTGGATCACCGCCCGCCGCCCCCTGCCGCAATCGTCGCTGCAGGCGTTCGCCGGGCCGCTGCTCGACGGACTCGCGGTGATTCACAGGGCGGGTTTTCTCCACCGCGACATCAAGCCCGCCAATATCTTCGTGCGCGAGGACAACAGCCCGGTGCTGCTCGATTTCGGTTCCGCGCGGGAGCTGAAAGGCGGCAACCAGGAGCTGACCGCGGTCGTTTCTCCCGGCTACGCGCCGCTGGAGCAGTACCACGCGCAAGGGCGGCAGGGCCCGTGGAGCGATCTCTACGCTTTCGGCGGCGTGCTCTACTGGATGCTGACCGGCAACAAGCCGGTCGAGGCGGCGGCGCGCGTGCGGCAGGACATCCTGCCCCCGGCGGCAGCCGCGGCGGGCGGCCGGGGGTATGCGCCCGAGTTCCTCGCGACCGTGGACTGGGCGTTGAAGCCCAACGAGGAAGAGCGTCCGCAGAGCGTGGCCGAGTTCAAGGCGAGGCTGCTGGGCGGCGCGCCGGCAGACGACCGCACCGTGCCGCTGGCGGCGGAACCGACGGTATTGGCCGCGCCGGCGCCGGGCAGCGGCATGACCGGACTCACCGGCGTGGCGCTCGACCGGGAACAGGTGAAACGCATCGAAGCCGAGATGGCGCGCCACATCGGCCCGATCGCGGCAGTGGTGGTGCGCAATGCGGCCAAGAAGGCGCTGACCCTCCCGGCGCTCGCCGAGGCCGTAGCCGGCGAGATCGCCGACGAGAAAGCGCGCGCGGCGTTCATCCGGAAATTCGTGTCGGGCGATGCCACGAGCCGGCCGACCGGCGAGCCGACCCGCAAGGCGGCCGACGTCTCGGTTTCCCAGAAATTCACGCCGGAAACCCTGCAAAAGGCGGAAGCCGCGCTGGCGCAGCACATCGGCGCCGTTGCGAAGGTGGTGGTCAGGCGCGCGGCGGCGAAAGCGCGCGACGAAGCCGAGCTCTACCTGTTCATCGCCGACGAGATCAAGGATCCGGCCGAGCGCAAGAATTTCATACGCAAGGCGGTTTCGATCTCGGGTAAACGCTAGTCCCCGAGCAGGAAGTCCCGCACCACGCGGATCTGGTCGTCGGCCATCAGCATCGGGGCGTGGCCGATGCCTTCGAATTCGACCAGCCGCGGCTTCGGCCCCCGTTGCGTCATGGCAACGGCATTGTCCTTCAGCAGCAGGTCCGACTGCGCGCCGCGCAGCAGCAGGGTGGGGCAGGCGATGGTGTCCCAGAACGACCACAGGTCCACGTCGGCGAGCGGCCCCTTCCGGAACGGGATGGCGATGCCGGGGTCGTAGCGCAGCCCCCACGAGCCGTCCTCGTGCCGTTTCGCGCCGGTCTCGGTCAGGTGCCGCCATTGGGCGTCGGTGAGGGGGCCGAACGGCGCGCAGACGATGCGCATCATCGCTTCGAGTTCCTCGATCGTCCCGAAGCGGGGATCCTTGCCGACGTAGGCGCCGATGCGCTCGAGGGCGGCCTTGGGCACGATCGTGCCGACGTCGTTCAGCACCAGCCTGCCGATCGGGGAGTTGGGGCGAGAGGCGAGCAGCATGCCGATGATGCCGCCCATGGAGGTGCCGACCCAGTGGATTTTCCTGGGGGCGCCGCCGGCGGTCACGCGCGCGATCAGGGCCGCCATGTCGGCGCAATACTGGGGGTAGCCGTAGTCTTCCTTGGCGTAGAGCCAGTCGCTCTGCCCGCGCCCGGCGATGTCCGGACAGACCACGCGGAAGTCCGGCGCGAGCGCGCGCGCGAGATCGTCGAAATCACGGCCGTTGCGGGTGAGCCCGTGCACGCAGATGACGATCCGTTCCGCGCCGGGATCGCCCCAGTCGGCATAGTGGATGCGGTGAAAGCCCTTGCTGCCGAGGCCGAGGAGGTGATCGCTGTTCATGGCGCTGCCGCGGGACGGTCCCGCAACAGTTTAGCGCCTTTGCTGAACAGGAACATGGCAGCGATCTGGATGACGTGGTACAGGTCGTTGTGATTGAAGTGCGGGTGCGGAGCCAGCTTCGCTGCCTGCACGCCGGCCGCCAGCACGGAGACGAGGATTGCAGCGAGCATCCATCGCGAGGGCTCGTCCCGGTTGCGCAACCAGGACCAGAGGTGCAGGGCGGCGATGCCCAGCATGGCGCCGCCGGTGTCGGCGATGACGAAAACGTATTCGTCGTGACCCGTCATCCACAGCGAGTAGAGCGCCAGTTTTGCGCCCGCCAGCGCCAGCAGCAACTTGCGAATGGACCCCGATGCGACGGCCATGGTCGAACCGCACAGCATGCCGAAGCTCGCGAGCCCCACGCTGTATACCGTCACCTTCCACAGTGCCGCCAGCGCGGTTTCCGGAAGAAGGAGAGTGAAGCCGTGGTGGCTGCCGCCGGCCAGTGCGGCCAGCGCGAGCGCCCCGAATGCGATCGCCCACAGCCGGCGCGCGGCCTGCGACTCCCGCGCGGCCCACAGGCGCCAGCCCAGCCAGCCGGTCACGCCCGCCAGGACGTAATCGGTGAGCAGGGTCATCGGTTCGGTCAGCGTCATGGTCGGCTCAGGATCGACAGTGCCTGCGGTGATAGAGCCCGACGGCAATCACGAACGCCGCCAGTACCCAGTGGAAGAAGATGGGAATGGTGCCGCTGAACCAGCGTGCCTCGGGATGCAGCATCATGCGCAGCGGGTAGCGCGCGATCATCACCGCCAGGTAGGCGTAACCGAAGTAGAGCCAGTAAACGGTAAAAAAGCGCCGCGGCTCGACGAACAGGCCGCGTTCCCGTGTGAAGTCCAGGCAGATCCTGGCCATCAGGGCGATGATGAGAACCTGAGCCGGCAGGAGATACTCGTAGGGGAGCAGCCCCGAATACCATTCCGCCATCGGCGGCAGGAATTCCACGCCGAGAAATGCCACCAGCGCCTGGCCGGCCACGCGCAGGACGAACAGCGCCAGCAGTACCCACAGCAAGGGGGCCAGCTGATGAGGCCGGTCGAGCCCGATCGCCATATCAGGCCGCGAACATTTTCCTGTAGTGGCGGTACCAGTCGCTCTGGAACGCCTCGCCCGGATCGTATTTGCGCTTCAGCTTGAGGAATTCGGGGAACTGCGGGTAGCAGGTCTCGACCTGTTTCCGGGTGGCATGCTTGTGATAGGTCGGGAAATAGCTGCCGCCGTGCCGGATGCCGATGTCGATCAGGCGGCGAAAGGCGTCGGCCGCGTGGCGCTTGCCGTCCGGGGTGTGCGTGACGTGCAGGTTGAAGATGACGCAGGCGTAGGACTTCTTCGCCCAGGCGAGGAAGCTTTCCCGGTCCTGCTCGATCAACCGGATCGTGCCGTAGATGATGTTGACCTGGTGGCGGCGCGCGTCGTCGCGCACGTCCGCCATGAAGCGCTCGAGCGCGTCGCGCTCGCAGTAGATCTCGGTGATGGCCTCGGTCGCCCTGTGCCTGGCCCGGAGTTTCCGGTCGAGTTCGCGGTGGTAATAATCGGGGTAGACGCTCATCTGGTGCTCATCGGACCAGTAGAGCTGCCCGTTGGTGGACAGGTAGTAACCCGCGTAACGCCTGAACGCCTCGGCCTTGTCGGCGTGGGCGAGGTAGAGAAGGTCGGTCCAGTCGCGATCGGCCAGTTCCTTCTGGCCGTCCGGCATCGGCGTCGAGTCCGCCACCGGCTTGTAGCAGGAGAACACGCCCTGGCGCAGGTAGCCGTCGGATTGTTCGTCGATGGAGTACTGGAAGTCGCCGTAGAGATGGCCTTCCCGGATGCGCTGGTCGAAAGCGCCGGGCAGGCCGTCGAGACCGCGGACCTCGACCACCCTTTGCAGCTTGCGCCGTGGCGCAAGGCGCAGCGTCACCGAGTAGATCACGCCGAACAGGCCGTAGCCGCCGATCACGAGCCCGAACAGCTCCGGGTTCTCGCTGCGGCTGCAGTTGACGATCTCGCCGCGCGCATCCAGCAGCCTGAACGATTCGACGTCTCCCACGAACGGCGGCAGCTTGAGCCCCCGGCCGTGCACGTTGGCCGACAGGCAGCCGCCCAGGGTGAGCCGGTCGGCGCCGGTCTGCTTCTGCGCGAATCCCCACGGCTTGCTGCGCCCGCGTTGCGATTTGACCAGGTAGTCGAGCAGTTGCGGCCACTGCACGCCCGATTCCAGCTCGATCAGCCCCTTCGCCTGGTCGAAGGACAGGATGCGGTCCAGCTTGCGGATGTCGACCATCACGCCGTCGGTGGCGAAGGCCTGCGCGCCCATGGCGTGCCGGCTGCCGGCTATGCACACGGCGCGGCGCTCGTTGCGCGCGGCCTTGATCGCGCCGCGGACCCCGTCCAGCGTCGCGGGGGTGACGATGCGGTTGACGCGGGTGGCGGTCAACTGGGAGTGGATGTCGTTGACGATGACGCCGCGTCCCTGCGCGGCGGCGTCGAGCGGCAACCACGGCGCCAGCGCGGCGGCCCCGATAAAATCCCTGCGAGTCAGCATTGCAACCCCCGTTCGATGCCCGTTGCCGGCGTCACAGCATGATCAGGCCCGCGCTGCCGGCGCCGATGAAGATGGCGAGATGGACCCAGCTCCAGGTGCGGTAGCGCGCGCCGAGCTTGTCGGGCAGTTCGTTGGCGAGCAGAAACAGGCGGCCGTCTTTCGGCTTGCGCAACAGGTGCGTGCCTTCGACCGGCCGCGACTGCGGTTCGGACTGATTTTTCCTGACTTCGCGCCGTGCCTGCAGGCGCGCCAGCTCCCATTCCTTGAGATCAATTCTGCCGTCGCGGTCGAGATCGAAACGCTCCAGCAGGGTTTTCTGGTTCCGTTTCCATTCCGCGAGCAGCGCGCCGGTTTCGGCCTGCTCGTCTCTGGCCGCCGCAACCCGGGCGGTGGTCGTGGTGAATTCGCCGATGGCGTAGAGCACGCCTTTGGGCAGGAGCAGCCATTCGTTGTAGCGCCGGTCGCCTTCGTGCCATGACTTGTGATCGTTCGTCAGCACTTCAGCGCCTTCCGGCGAGATGACGCATTGGCCCGACTCGTCCACGATGAAGAAATGCCGCACGCTCTTGCCGCTGTCGACGGTCTGCCACTTGTCCTTCGACGTTTTCTCCTCGATCTCGTAGGAGTACCAGCAGCAGAGGGTGTGGCTCAGCGGGCTCGAAATGGTCTCGCCCGCCACCAGTTCGGCGTGGCCGGCCAGCTCGACGTAGCCCTGCGCGGCGGAGGCGATCCGGGAGGTGGGCAGGTCGTGGATCTGGCGGTAGCGGCGGTAGTTTCCCATCCAGGCGAAGAAACTGACCGCCGTCATGGCGAGCAGGGCATAGGGCCAGACCTCCGCGCTCTCGGCCTGGAACGCGATCGCGATGATGACGAAATGGAAGGCGCCCGAGAGCCAGCCGGGCTGGTGCAGCTTGGAACCGAACATCCTGCGTGTCGGCCGCGGTTAGCGCAGGATCAGGATTTGAACAGCTTGCCCACGTCCACGTCGGCCTTCTCTTCGGCCGAGAACTCGAGCAGCGCCGCCGCCTTGAAACCGAACATTCCGGCGACGATGGCGTCCGGGAACTGCTCGATGCGGACGTTGTTGATGTTGACCGATTCGTTGTAGAACTCGCGCCGGTCGGCGATGGCGTTCTCCAGGCTGGAGATGCGGGTCTGCAGCTGCTGGAAGGTCTGGTTGGTCTTGAGATCGGGGTAGGCCTCGGCCAGCGCGAACAGGTTGCCGAGCGTCGCGCGCAACGCGCCCTCGGCCTGCCCCAGTTGCGGAATGTTCTGGGCTTCGCGCGCCGTGAACACCCTGGCGCGCGCTTCCATCACCCTGGTGAGCGTGTCCTGCTCGAACTTCATGTACTGCTTGCAGGTCTCGACCAGCTTGGGCAGCTCGTCGTGGCGCTGCTTGAGCAGGACGTCGATATTGGCCCACGCCTTGGATACGTTGTGCTTAACCTGCACCAGGTTGTTGTAGATCATGACCGCGTAGACCACGGCCACGAGCAGCACGCCCAGCACGATGATGGTTGCGATTCCCATGACGCCTCCCCCGGAGAGACTGCTGCCGGGATTCTATACCAGCGGCATGGATTAGAATCACGCCTTATCGAGGAGGGCGGCGTGCGCAGCGTCTGCGTTTTTTGCGGGTCGAATACTGGGGCTGGCGAGGCTTATGCGGGGGCGGCGCGCGCGCTGGCACGCGCTATCGCGGGTCGCGGGCTCAGGCTGGTTTACGGCGGGGGCAACATCGGCCTGATGGGCGTGCTGGGCGAGGCCGCGCTGGCCGCCGGGGGCCACGTCATCGGCGTGACGCCCCGGCGCCTGCTCGAGAAGGAAGTCGTGCACAGGGGGCTGACGGAGCTGCGCGTGGTCGAAACCATGCACGAGCGCAAGGCGCTGATGGCGGAGCTCTCCGATGGTTTCATCGCCTTGCCCGGCGGGCTGGGCACGCTGGACGAACTGTTCGAGGTGCTCACCTGGACCCAGCTCGGCATTCACCGCAAGCCCAGCGCCCTGTTCGACGTCGACGGTTACTTTGAAAAACTGGCGGCGTTTCTCGATCATGCGGTGGAGCAGCGGTTCGTGAAAGCGGAGCACCGGGCCATGTTGATCGCCGAACGCGACCCGGAAACGCTGCTCGACCGGCTGTCTTCGGCCCGGGTGCCGGAACTGAGCAAGTGGATGGGGTCCGGCGCCGCCTGACGTGCGTCGCCGGCGGGCGACAAGGCGCACGTTTCCGGCGCCCGTGTCCGGCCCAAGGTGGTTGAGTTTGTGGGGGAAAATCGGTAGCCTTGGCGACTCTGGTTCGTTCCCGTATCACGCCGCCGTATCACACCCACTCCTGTATAGAGGACACCATGACGACCCCCGATACCGCTGTCACCAAGGAAAAGCTCGCCCAGGATCTGAAGATCGTGATTGCCGACGCCGAGGACCTGCTGCGCGCGACCGCCAGCCAGGCGGGCGAGAAGGTCTCGGCCGCGCGCGACAAGATCCAGGACAGCCTGCGCCACGCCAAGGTCAAGCTGGCCGAAGTCGAGGAAGTGCTGATAGACAAGGGCAAGCAGGCTGCCCGTGCGACGGACGAATACGTGCACGATCATCCGTGGAAGGCGGTGGGGATCGCCGCCGGCATCGGCCTCATCATCGGCATGCTCATCAGCCGGCGCTAAGGGCGGGACGCGGACGTGCCAGAACCTGGTTCGGGAGTAGCCGGCCCCGGAATCATGCAGTCGCTGCGCAACCTCGCGGCGACGCTGGTCGAGATCCTGCGGACCCGTTTCGAGCTGCTGGCAACCGAGCTCGAAGAGGAGCGCATACGGATCCTGCAACTGCTGTTCTGGGCCGCCGGTGCGCTGTTCATGTTCGGCGTCGGCATCCTGCTGCTCGTCATCATGATCGTCGGCGTGTTCTGGGACAGTCCCCATCGCGTGACGGCCATCGTGGTGCTCGCGTGCGTTTTCTTCGCGGGCGGCGTCGGCATGGCGATCGCCGTGCGTAACCGCATCCGCGAGCGGCCCCGGCTGTTTTCCGCCAGCCTGGACGAACTGGCCCGGGACAAGGACCAGTTGACGCCGCGATGAGCCTGCCCCGGGACCGTCTGATCGACATCGCCCGTCGCAAGGAGCGACTGATCGCGCGCGCGCAAGCGCAGCGCGCGGCCATCAGGGCCGATTTCCGGCGGTTGCAGGGGCCGATTGCGGTCGTCGACCGCGGGCTGGAGGTGGCGCGTTTCCTGCGGGCGCATCCCTTGCTGGTTGCGGCGATCGTCGGAGCCGTAACCGTTTTCCGTCGTCGCGGCCTGCTGTCGCTGGCGGGACGCGCGCTGTCCGCATGGCGCCTGTGGCGGTCGCTATCCGCATGGACGGCCTGATGACCGGAGCGGCTTCGATCCGCGCAAGCCGTTTTTCCTGATGCCGCCCATCAAGACTCTCATCGCCCGTCCCGTCGTGGTTTACCGGTCCCTGCGCGACCTGACCGAGCGGGAACGACAGTACCTGACCGGCGAGATCATGCACGCGCGCGGGCTGATGCCGCTGTTGATGAAACCGCGCAACAAGCAGCGCTGGACGCCGGAGGACAGGAAAACGCTGGTGGTGCATATACGCCGGCTGACCGCCATCAGTCCCTATCTCGTCGTGCTGGCGATGCCCGGTGGCATGCTCATGCTGCCCGTGCTGGCGTGGTGGCTCGACCGGCGCCGCAACCGGCGTCCGTCGGGCCCCGCCGTGCAGGGTTGAGCGAGGATCGCGGAGAAGGAGGGGCGCCCTTGGTCTGGTTCCTCTTGTCGTTGGGGGTGGTCTCGGTCATCGGCGTTTTCGTCTGGGATTACCGCAGGAAGGCTGCCCGCAGGGAAGCGGCCAGCAAGCAGCGCTTCAACCAGATTTTCAGGGCCAAGCCGGAACCGGAGTCACCGGCCGCCGCGTCATCGCCGGTTTCTCCGGCGCCTGCCGCGCCCGCGCCCGCGTCCGCGGCGCAGGCCAGTGTCGCCGCATTTCCTCCCAGGGAGAGGTTTCTCGGCCAATCCGGGACGCTGGTTTACCTGTTGCTCAAGACCGGGCTGCCCGATCATCAGATCTTTGCCAACGTCACGCTGGCATCGGTCCTCAGCGTTCCGGGCGCGGGGTACGACCGCGAGCAGCAGTTGCGGCGCCTGTCCACTTATCCGCTCGATTTCGTGGTTTGCGACCGGAACATGCGCGTCGTCGCGGTCGTCGACCTGGAGTCACCTGGCAACGTCGATGACACCGGCACCGAACGCTACCAGTCGGACAGCCTCAAGGCTGCCGGGATACGCCAGGTCCGGCTGAACCCCGCGTCGCTGCCTTCGCGTGCGGCGTTACGCGAGCTGGTCTGCGGCGGGGTTGCGGGCCCCGGGAAATAAAGCGATCGCCGGCAGGGCGTGGTGCGGCCGGAAATTTACGGAAAAAGCGTGTCGAATGACCAACTTGCGCTTTCCCATGAATGCAGGTATCGTTCGCACCGCAGTCGTTTCAAGCGGCGTATTGCTGATCCGTAGTCCTTCTCCCGTCCGGGCGGAGTGTCTCGTTCTCAAAACCACTTCTTGATTCGTATGCGCAGTGCGGGCATGTGTCCGCGTTTATTATATTTTTGTATAGGAGATGTTGCATGGCAACCGGTACCGTGAAGTGGTTCAACGATGCGAAGGGTTTCGGATTCATCACCCCGGATGATGGCGGCGAGGAAGTGTTCGCGCATTTTTCCGAGATCCAGGGCAGCGGCCACAAGTCGCTGAAGGAAAAGCAGCGCGTCAGCTACGAAGTCACGCGCGGCCAGAAGGGCCTGAAGGCGGCGCAGATCAAGCCGCTGTAAAAGAAAGCACGGATTGCCGCGCTTTCTTAAAAAAAGAACAATAAATATTCTGTAGCTGTTCTTCATATAATAAAAACGGCCACCAGACGGTGGCCGTTTTTATTGGTGGAGGCGGCGGGAATTGAACCCGCGTCCGCAAGCCCTACACAGCCAGGACTACATGCTTAGCCAGGTCACTTGGATC
The DNA here is from genome assembly GCA_964581835.1 of uncultured Streptomycetaceae bacterium. Classification (GTDB taxonomy): domain Bacteria; phylum Pseudomonadota; class Gammaproteobacteria; order Burkholderiales; family SG8-41; genus SG8-41. Next base: position 11,603 of record CAZOQY010000083.1, read on the forward strand.
TCGCTTCGCGCCCGCCGGCCGGCAGGCTGACGCTCAGCCAGTCGCTTCGACGGATCCGCACGGCCAAGCGACCAGACCGCGGGAGAGGCTGATGTAAATGACGCTGCACCGATTGGGAAACGAAGCTTGCGCCCCGTCGCCCCGCCGGCCTGGCCCATCAGCAAGCCAGTGCAGCGTCTAGCCGGTGTTAGGCGGCTAGAGCGTAACGCTCGTCGTTGGCGTTTAT
>CAZOQY010000084.1:0-11739 GCA_964581835.1 uncultured Streptomycetaceae bacterium
GAGTCGACTACGCCATCGATCCCGCAAAACTTGCACAACTCGTTCAAGGCCTTGCGCATGTAATCTGCCTGCCACTAGCTTTCACATTCAGGCTATCGGAACGTGTTGGGAAGCCGCTCAGTGTATTTCAGGGGGCAATACGTACTTACTACCCAGGTTTTTCCACTGATTCCGACCCGTGGCATCACCATTTGATTTTTGCTCAACGAATTCCCGAATGGACAGATGAAGGTGGAACCGGCGCCCCGGCATTTGAGCAATTCCTTTCGCGTCAATTGCACTTCTTTAGTGTTGCGACACCAGAAAAAGTCGATCAACTTCCATCCTATTTCAACATTCGACGGGCGTTACTTGACAGACCCAATAAGACGGCAGGAGAAGAGATGGAGCTTCTTCGTCTCGAGTTGGGGGAAATGCGTGCAAAGGAGCAGGAATGGAAGGCGCTGGCGGAGGATCGGGATTCGGATGCTCGTTTCAACGAAGAGGAAAACCGGCGCCTGCAGGCCCAAAATACTTTCCTAGCGGGAGATCTTCGACGTCTACGCGAGTTGCGCGGCGAAGCAGTAGTTCGCATTCCCGACAACTATGATGAGTTACCGGCATGGATAACCACACACTATGCTGACAGACTGGTGTTGCACGGTCGCGCACTACGTAGTCTGAAGGAAGCTGTTTTCGAGAACGTGGATCTTGTCTGCAGATCGCTCAGATTGCTCGCTGAGGCTTACTGGGAAATGCGTACTAATCTAGACCCAGAGAGACATTCCGTTTTGAAGGATAGATGGGAATCTGGAATTAGGGCGATAGGTGTTGACTATGATGCCAAGTCTCTTGGGGAGACCAGACTAGGTGAATTCCGGGAGGACTACACTCTTGACTGGAAAATCGGGCAAAAAACAAAACAGGTACTAGGGCCGCACCTGAAGTATGGGAATAGGAAGGAAGATCGGTATTGCATGCGAATCTATTTCTTCTGGGATGATGAGCGGCACTTGGTGGTTGTAGGACATTTGCCTTCTCATTTAGACACTAGAGCGACTTAGCCGAGCCTGGATTAACCGGATTCTGATTTTCAAGGTGTGCTTGGCGGACTTGGCGGTTCAATATTATTTTTCTCTGCGCCCTCTGTGGTTAAGGTTTTTTTGGTTGTTCCGTCCCGGGAGGCGAAAGCAACCGCTTGGCGATGTCGGCGCGGAAGTAATAAAGCAACTGCTCGTCGGGGCGCAGCAAAACCAGTTCCGGTTCGCGCCGGATCACGCCGAGCGCGAGCACGGTGCCGCCCTTCAACTCTATGCGGATCGTGTCCAGCGGTTTTCCCTTGACGTAGGGCTCGACGCGCGCCGCCGAGGCGAGTTTCCACAGCTCCACCCAGCGCAGCAAATCATCCTGGCTGGGATCCCTGGCCGGCGGCGTCTGCCGCCACTTGCCGTCGCGCTGTTCCAGCGTGAAGCCTTTCAACTCGATGCGCACCGGCGCCTCGGCGGGACCGAGCAGCCGGGGGCTCGCCATCTCGGCGGCATGCACCGGCAGCGCGGCGCCGTAACGCGGGTGGACGGCAAACACGGCGCCGTCGGTCAACAGGTACTGCTCGCGCGTCACCGGGCTCGCCAAACCGAAGCTGAAAACCTGCCGGTCGATGACGACCTTCGCCTGCGGCGGCGCGAGCTCGAAACGCGCGAGGTCGGTGGCAGCCAGCTTGTGCGCCGCTTTCGCGTCGAGGATTTCCAGCAGCCGCGCCACGCGCAGCTCGTCGCCGCGCGCCGCGAACGGCGCGGTGAGCAGCCAGGCATCCTGCTTTTTCTCGAGCTGGATCGGCGGCGAGCCCGGGCGCTCGATGCGCAGCGAGCGGACTTCGGCGGGCTTCAACGTGGAAAGCGGGTGCTCGACGTCCGCTTCCTGCGCGGGCTTGAACCAGGCCCAGGCGCCGAGCAGCGCGACGGCGGCGGCCAGCAGGGCGTTCAGCCAGGCCGCACGGCTCATACCCGGCGCCTGCGCCACCAGATCACCGCGCCGGTGATGATGAACGCCAGCGGCAGCACGAGCAGGTAGCTGAACGCAATCAGGTGGAGGGCAGGCTGGTCGAGGTCGATGCGGCTGTCGGCCGCGCTGCGCGGCTGGATCGTGATCAGGTTGTCGTCGCCGGAGAGCCAGTTGACCATGTTCACGCCGAGCGCGCGGTTGCCGCCGTTGCCGATGAAGGCGTTGGAGAGAAAACCGCCGTTGCCTACCACCACGATGCGCTGCTGCCGGTCGCCGACCATGCGCTCGAACGCGCTGGCTATGGTGATGGGGCCGGCGACGTCTCGCTTCGGGTCGCAGTTGCCTTCCGGCCTGCCGGTCTTGACGCAGCCGCGCGGCGCCACTTCGACGAGCGGGCGCACGCGCCATTCGTCGTTCTCGATGATGTTGATCTGGCGCGCCTGCGGGAACAGCGTGACCAGGTTGAAGCCGTCGGTGATCGCGTGGCGGCCGTAGACCGCCGCCACCGCGATCGTGGGCGAGGCGTTCAGCCGCGCGGCGGCGGGATCGGTCACCATGCCGGGCGAGAGCACGAGCCCCAGCATCTCGGCAACCGGCGCGAGCCCGCGCAGGGGCTCGGGGTCGATCAGCCACAGCAGGTTGCCGCCCGCCTTCACGTGGGCGCGTATCTTCTGGATTTCCCCGGGCAGCAGGTCGACCTGGGGGTTGGCGATCACCAGCACGGCCGTGTTGGCCGGTACTTCCTGCGCGAGCGCGAGGTTCAGGCCGGAGAGGCGGAAGCCCTTGCTCTCCAGCGCGCGGCCGAATTCGCCCAGGTCGTGGTTGGCCGCGCCGTTCAATTTGCGCTCGCCGTGCCCGTCGAGCCACATCACCAGGCGCTCGGCGCCGCGGGCGAGCCGCGTCAGCACGTTGGCGAACGCCTGCTCGTTGAACTCGGTCAGGCGCTCGGTGCGGCGCTTGTATTCGATCACCATCTCGACCGGCCCGCGCACGCCGGCTTCCGCCGCCGCCCTGGGCTGCTCGCGCGGGTCGATGAGGGTGAGCCGGATATCCGGCTTGGCGCGCTGGTACGGCTGCAGGAATTCCTCGATGCGGCGGTGCAGGTTGTCGCCGCGCGCATCGCGCGCCATCGCGTAGGCCGTCACGTTGACGGGGCCGTCGAGCTGCTTCAGGGCATCGAGGGTGGCGGCGGAGACGGTGTTGCGGTGGCTGCGCGTCAAGTCGTGCTCGACGCGGTACTCGCGTGCCAGGTACGCCGCCAGCGCCACGGCCGCCACCAGCAATGCCAGGAACAGGCCGTGGTGCACCAGTTGCTGCAGGCGGCGCCTGCGAGTCGCTTCCACCGGTCAGCCTCTCAGGCGCTGCGCGTCGAGCCGGCGTACCGCCAGCGCCAGGAACAGCGCGATCAGCAGGGCCGAGCAGGCGATGGCATAGGTATCCAGCATGCCCTTGCCGAAAGGCTCGAAGTTCTTGATCGGCGAGAGCACCTGCGCGAAGCTCGCGACCACGCCCCAGCCGCGCGCGCGCAGGCTGTCGCCCGCCACTTCGCCGGCGAGCAGCATGCCGAGCAGCGCGGCGAAGGCGCCGATCGCGGCTGCCACCGGGTGCACCGTGAGGCACGACGCGTAGAGACCCACGGCGGCGAAACCGGCGGCCAGCAGCGCGAGCCCGGCAACGAGGCCGGCCAGCAGGCCGTAATCCAGGCGGGTGGCGCCGGCGATCGAGAGCGGCATCAATGCCGCGAGCGCCACGATCACCAGCAGGAAGGCGGTGAGGCCGAGAAACTTGCCGAGCACGATCTCGGTCATCGAGACCGGCGCCGACATGAGCAGCACCATGGTCTGGTTGCGGCGCTCCTCCGCGATCAGCCGCATGGCGAGCATCGGCACCGCGAACAGCAGCAGCATCGCCACGATGGCGAACACCGGGGCGGCCACCAGCTCGGTGGCGCCGGGCGGGTTCGCCATGTTGGCGAGCTGGGGCTGCAGCTGCAGGAAATCGTCGAGCCGGCGCAGGAAAACGTAGCCGATGATGATCTGCACCACGCACAGCACCACCCACGCCAGCGGCGAGGAGAAGAGCGCTTTCAGTTCTTTGTGCGCGATGGTCAGGATCATGTCGACGGCGTGATTCGTGATTCGTGATTCGTGAGTCGTGCCACTTCAACCATCTCATTATTCCCGGGGTATCCGCGGATCATTGAGGAGATTCTTCACGGCGGGTGAGGTTGACGAACACGTCTTCCAGGCTGGTCTGCGCCGGCGCGAGCCGGTAGAGGCCCCAGTCGCGCTCGGTCGCCCGTTTCACCAGCGCGTCGGTCGGATCCCCGCCGGCGGCGAGCTGGATGCGAAACAGCGTCGGCTCGACCGGCTCGGCCGCCGCCACGCCGGGCAGCGCGGCGAGTTCGGCGAGCGCCGGCGGCCGGCGCAGTCCCAGCAGCACCGTCGCGCCGCTGTGAAACCGCTTCAACGCGGAGATGGTGTCGCTGTAGACGATGTTGCCGTGGTGCATGATCTGCACGCGGTCGCACACCGCCTCGACCTCCGGCAGGATGTGCGTGCACAGGATGACGCTGTGCGCGCCGCCCAGCTCCCGTATCAGCGCGCGGATCTCGCGGATCTGGTTGGGGTCGAGCCCCACCGTCGGCTCGTCCAGTATCACCACGTCGGGCGCGTGCACGATCGCCTGCGCGATGCCGACGCGCTGCTGGTAACCCTTGGACAGCGAGCCGATCAGCTTGCGCCCGGTGTCGGCGAGGCCGCAGCGGCCGCGCGCGGCGTCGACGGCTTCGCGACGGCGCGCGCGCGGGACCCGGTGCAGGCTGGCCGCGAGCGCGAGGTACTCGTCCACGGTCAGCTCGCGGTAGAGCGGCGGCACTTCCGGCAGGTAGCCGACGCGCGCCTTGGCGGCGACCGGCTCCTCCAGGAGATCGATGCCGCAGATGCTGACCGCGCCGCGCGTGGGCGCGAGGTTGCCCGTCAGCATCTGCATCGTGGTGGTCTTGCCGGCGCCGTTCGGCCCGAGGAAACCGAGCACTTCGCCGCGCCGCAACTCGAGGTCGATGCCGTTGACGGCGACGTGGTTGCCGAAACTGCGAGCGAGCCCGCGCGCGGAGATCGTGGCGGCGGCGTTTGGTTCCGGCATCGGGGCGTTCGAGAGGATGGATTCCGCGCTTGTGGAGTGCATGAAATATACCTAATATGTGACTGTTATTAAAGCCTCCCGGCCCCCTCCCGAACTTCTTTCCCGAAGCCGATTCCCAACGCGTTCCGTCCCTTGCGCATGATTCCGCGACGTCTATTCGTGCTGCTGGCATGCGCCGCCATCGCCGCCTGCGCGCAGCCGCCCCGGCAGCCGGACGCCGACGCGGCCGAGGCCAAGCCGAAACCGAAGCCGCGCGTGGTGGTGGCGAAGCCCGAGGCGGGCAACCCGGCGTTGCCCCAGGTCGAGTTGTCCGAGGAATTGCTGTTCAAGATGATGCTGGCGGAAGTCGCCGTGCAGCGCGGCCAGCCGCACATCGCGGTGCAGGCTTACCTCGAGCTCGCGCGCGCGACGCGCGATCCGCGAGTCGCGCAGCGCGCGACCGAGGTCGCGTGGAACGCGCGCTTCACTTCGGCGGCGCTGGAAGCCGCCGGCATCTGGCTGCAGGCCGATCCCGGCTCGACGCAGGCGCGCCAGATCGTCGCCGCCCTGCTGGTCAACCAGGCGCAGCTCTCGGAGGCGCAGCCGCACCTGGAGAAATGGCTCGCCGCCGATCCGGCCAACATCGGGCCGAACTTCCTGCAGCTGAATTCGCTGCTCGCGCGCCACAAGGACAAGGCCGCGGTGTTCAGGCTGATGCAGGCGCTCGCCAAGCCGTACGCCGGCGTGCCGGAGGCGCGGCTGTCGGTGGCGCAGGCGGCGTGGAACGCGAACGAGCAGCAGGCGTCGCTCGACGAGGCGACCGCGGCGCTGAAGCTGAAACCCGACTGGGAGATCGCTGCGCTGTTCGTCGCGCAGGTGCTGCAGCGCCGCTCCGACGACGAGGCGCTGCGTTATCTCGGCGAGTACCTGGAGCGCTATCCCAGGGCGCGCGACGTGCGTCTGAATTACGCGCGCCTGCTGGTGAACGTCAAGCGTTACCCGGAAGCGCGCAAGCAGTTCGAGGCGCTGACCGCGGAATTCCCGGACAACGCCGACGTCGGCATGGCGGTGGCGCTGCTGGCGATCCAGGCGAACGATCACGATGCGGCCGAGGCGCAGCTGAAGCGCGTGCTCGCCCTGAACTACAAGGATCCCGACGTCGCGCGCTACTACCTCGGGCAGCTGAACGAGGAACGCAAGCGCTTCGACGAGGCGTTGAAGTGGTACGGGTCCGTCACCCAGGGCGAGCAGTACATCAACGCCCAGTCGCGCTACGCCGGCATCCTCGCCAAGCAGGGCAAGCTGCCCGAGGCGCGCCAGCACCTGCAGCAGGCCGCCAGCCAGAATAGCCAGCAGCGCGTGCAGTTGACGCAGGCCGAGGCGCAGCTCCTGCGCGAAGCCAGCCAGTACCAGGCGGCGTTCGAGCTGCTGGGCCAGACGCTCGAGAAGATGCCCAACACCCCGGATCTCCTCTACGACCACGCGATGGCGGCGGAAAAGGTCGACCGCATCGACGTGCTGGAAGGCAACCTGAAGCAGCTGATCAAGCTGCGCCCCGACCACGCGCATGCCTACAACGCGCTCGGCTACACGCTGGCCGACCGCAACCAGCGCATCGACGAAGCCTACGGTTTCATCAGTACGGCGCTGAAGCTCGCGCCGGAAGATCCCTTCATCATGGACAGCATGGGCTGGGTGCTCTATCGCATGGGCCGCAACCAGGAAGGCCTGGGCTACCTGCAGAAAGCCTTCAAGCTGCGCCCGGACGCGGAAATCGCGGCGCACCTGGGCGAAGTGCTGTGGACGCTGGGCCAGCGCGACGAAGCGCGCAGGATCTGGAGCGAAGCCCTCAAGGGGCATCCCGACAACGAGGTGCTGCAGAGCACCCTCAAACGATTCGTACCGTAGGAATTCGTCAGGCGTCCGCCTGACGAATTCCTTACTTCATGTCCATTCCGAGAATTTGCCTGGTGCTGGCGGCCGCCGCCCTGTCCGGCTGCGCGGCGCTGTCGCCTCCGGGCGAGCAGCCGCCTGCCGCCGCCTTCGACCTCGTCGGGCGCGTGGCGGTCACTTACGACGGCCGCGCGTTTTCCTCGGGCGTGCGCTGGCAGCGCCAGCCGGGGCGCGATGAAATCTGGCTGCTGACCCCGACCGGCCAGGCGCTGGCCCACATCACGGCGGACGCATCGGGCGCGACCTTGACCAGCGCCGACCAGAAGCAGTACCACGCCGGCGACGTCGAGCGCCTCACGCGCCGCGCGTTCGGCTGGGAGTTGCCGCTTGCCCGGTTGAGGTGGTGGGTGCGCAGCGAGCCGGTGCCCGGCGTTGCGGCCGAAGAAGCCTTGCGCGACCAGCAGGGCCGCCTGGTGCGGCTCGCGCAGGACGGCTGGCACATCACCTATACCCACGCCGCCGGCGCGGAAGGCGGCTTGCCGCAGCGCCTCGACATGGCGCGCGACGGGCACCAGATACGCCTGGTGATCGATAACTGGCGTTAGGATTTCGTCGGACTCGTCCGACGAAATCCTTACATTGAACCGATCTTGGAACAGGAGACTTACTGATCTTTACGAAACCGGATGACACATCCGGACTCGCCCGACGCTCCCTCCTCCCTTGGTAGAGGAGTTGGGGGTGAGGGTTGAGCGATGTAACAGAGTTACGTAAAGCTTATATAGACAAGTTTACTGCCCGCTGGATTGCACCGCGAAAGTTCATGAAATCATTCTCACCTGAGGAATTTGCCCGATCTGGATCGGGCAAATTCCTTGCCCCGGCCAAGCTGAACCTGATGCTGCGCGTCGTCGGACGCCGCGACGACGGCTACCACCTGTTGCAGACGGTGATCCGCTTCATCGACTTCGGCGATACGCTCGCATTCCGCGTGCGCGAGGACGGGGTCATCGCCCGGACGAACGATATTCCCGGCATATCCGGGGACGACGACCTGGCGCTGCGCGCGGCGCGGCGGCTTAAGGCGGCCGCCGGCACGCGGCTCGGCGCCGACATCACGGTCGGCAAGCGGATACCGGTCGGCGGCGGACTGGGCGGCGGCAGTTCCGATGCCGCCACCACGCTGCTCGCGCTGAACCGCCTGTGGGGGACGGGCCTCGACCGGGGGCGCCTGGCCGCGCTGGGCCTGGAGCTGGGGGCCGACGTGCCGGTATTCGTGGGCGGGGAGAACGCGCTGGCCGAGGGCATCGGCGAGCGTTTGACCCCCCTGGAGGTGCCCCCGGCGTGGTATCTGGTGCTGGTACCCCCGGTCGGGGTGCCGACGGCCCGGATTTTCGCGCATTCCGAATTGAAAAGGGACTCAAAACCCATTAAAATCACGGCCTTTTCGCCGGGGCTGGCGGGTAACGACCTGGAACCCGTCGTTTGCCGCGAATACCCGGAAGTGGCGCGGCACCTGGATTGGCTGCGGCGGGTTGCGCCGGCCTGGGTGACCGGCACCGGAGCATGCGTGTTTGCGGCATTCCCGGACGAGAGCGCGGCGCGCCGGGTGCTGGCGCGGTTGCCCGCAGACATGCGGGGGTTCGTCGCGGAGGGCTTGGCACGGCATCCGTTGCGCGATTGGGATTGAGCGTGAAGCGGGCGGCCGGCAGTCGGGCCGGCGCCGCAACGGGCCAGGATTTTTTGTAGGGGAGTCGCCAAGCTGGTTAAGGCACCGGATTTTGATTCCGGCATGCGAAGGTTCGAATCCTTCCTCCCCTGCCCACACAGCAGGCAGGCGGCAGAAGTACCGTAGCGGCTAAACCGGTTCGGCGCGGAAATCGAGGACGAGATGCTGCAGTCACGCAAGGCTGAAGACGACGCCCGCCTGATGGTGTTCACGGGGAACGCCAATCCCAGGCTGGCCGAGGACGTCGTGCGCCACCTCAACATCAACGTCGGCCGCGCCAAGGTCGGCCGCTTCAGCGACGGCGAGGTGATGGTCGAGATCCTCGAGAACGTGCGCGGGCGCGACGTGTTCGTGCTGCAGACCGTGTGCGCGCCGACCAACGACAACCTGATGGAGCTCTTGATGATGGTCGACGCGCTGAAGCGCGCGTCGGCGGGCCGGGTCACCGCGGCGATTCCGTACCTGGGCTACGCGCGGCAGGACCGCCGCCCGAGTTCGGCGCGGGTGCCGATCTCGGCGAAGGTGGTCGCCAACATGATGACCAGCGCGGGCGTCGACCGCGTGCTCACCATGGATCTCCACTCGGAGCAGATACAGGGATTCTTCGATATCCCTGTGGACAACATCTACTCGGGGCCGATCCTGCTGGGCGACGTGTGGAAGCACGGTTACAAGAACCTGGTGGTGGTGTCGCCGGACGTCGGCGGCGTGGTGCGGGCGCGGGCGCTCGCGAAGCGGCTGGAGTCGGACCTGGCGATCATCGACAAGCGCCGTCCGCGGCCCAACGTCGCCACGGTGATGAACATCATCGGCGAGGTGGAAGGCCGCACCTGCGTCATCATCGACGACATGGTCGATACCGCCAACACGCTGTGCGAGGCGGCGGCGGCATTGAAGGAGCGCGGCGCCGAGCGCGTGCTGGCTTACTGCACGCACGCGGTGCTCTCGGGGAAAGCGGTCGAGCGCATCGCGGGTTCCGCGCTGGACGAGATCGTGGTGACGGACACCATCCCGTTGCGCGAGGACGCGAAGGTGTGCAGGAAAATCCGCGTGCTCACGGTCTCCGGCCTGCTGGCCGAGACCATGCGCCGCATCAGCAACGAGGACTCGGTCAGCTCGCTTTTTGTCGAGTGACGAGCAACGGAAACGATTTTTTAACCCGGGGTTTCAGTCTGGTCGCGGACGCCCCGTTTACCAAGGAGAGTGCAATGAAGATCGAAGTGACTGCATTCCCGCGAGCGCAACAGGGATCGGGTGCGAGCCGCCGCCTGCGCTTGACGGGACGGGTGCCGGGCATCGTTTACGGCGCCGACAAGGCCGCGCAAAACGTCGAGGTCGAGCACAAGGCGCTGCTGCGCAACCTCGGGCTCGAGGCGTTCCACGCCTCGATACTGGAGATGAACCTCGACGGCGAGAAGTTCCAGGCGCTGCTGCGGGACTACCAGATGCATCCGTGGAAGAAGCAGGTGGTGCACGTGGATTTCCAGCGCGTCGACAAGAACCGCAAGATCCACATGCGCGTGCCGCTGCACTTCCTCAACGCCGAGATCGCCCCGGGCGTGAAGACCGGCGGCGGCGTGGTTCAGCACACTCTCAACGCGATCGACATCCAGTGCCTGCCCGGCGACCTGCCGGCGTACATCGAGGTCGACCTGAAGGACCTGGAGCTGAACAAGACGATGCACGTCATGGAGCTCGTCATGCCCAAAGGCGTGGAGCCCGTCTCCAAGCTCAAGAAAGAGAACCCGTCGGTGGTGTCGATCCACCTGCCGAAGGAGATCGTGATCGAGGAAGAGACCGCCGCACCGGTGACCGAGATCATCGGCGAAGTGAAGGCCGAGGGCGAAGAGGGCGCGGAAGCCGCTGCCGAGGGCGACAAGAAGGAAGGCGGCGCCGAGAAGAAGGAGGCCGCCAAGAAGGAGCCCGCCGGCGAGAAGAAAGAGAAGGGCAAGTAGTCGTTGCCTCCCGCATGAAAAATCCCGCCATGCCATGCAGCATGGCGGGATTTTTTATAGGTGACTGACATTTCCAGATGAAGCTGATAGTCGGCCTCGGCAATCCCGGCGACCGCTACGAGCCCACGCGCCACAACGCGGGCTTCTGGCTGGTCGAGCGTTTCGCGGCGCAGACGCACACGGCGCTGCGCAAGGACGCGAAGTTCCAGGCGCTGGTCGGCCGGCACGAGGCGAGCGGCGTGTGGCTGGTGCTGCCGCAGAACTTCATGAATGCAAGCGGCCGCCCGGTGCAGATGCTCGCGAGTTTCTTCAAGATCGCGCCGGCCGACATCCTGGTGGCGCACGACGAGCTCGATTTCCCGCCGGGCGCGGTGAAGATGAAGCAGGGTGGGGGCGCCGCCGGCCACAACGGCCTGAAGGACATCTCCGCCCGGCTCGGCGCGCAGGATTACTGGCGGCTGAGGATCGGCATCGGGCACCCCGGCGACCGCAACGCCGTGACGGAATACGTGCTGAACCGGCCTTCGCAGGACGAGCGCGCCGACATCGACGCCGCGATCGGGCGCGCGCTCGAGGTAATGCCGCTGGTGCTCTCCGGCGACATGCAGGGCGCGATGCTGAAGCTGCACAGCGCCCCGGAGCCGGCGCCGCGGCCCGCGAAGGCGGAGAAACCGCGGCCGTCGCGCACCGCCGCGGCGCCGGACAGGCCGGCGCCGGCGACGCCTGCCGCCGAAACGCCGGCTGTCGCCGACAAGCCCGCGAAAGCGGGCGGCATCGGCTCGTTCTTCAAGAAGCTGATTACCGACTCCAGGCCGGATTCCAAGAAATGAGTCTCAAGTGCGGCATCGTCGGGCTGCCCAACGTCGGCAAGTCCACGCTCTTCAACGCGCTCACCCAGGCCGCGATCCCGGCCGAGAACTACCCGTTCTGCACGATCGAGCCCAACGTCGGCATCGTGCCGGTGCCGGACCCGCGCCTCGCGGTCATCTCGGACATCGCGAAACCGGCCAAGGTCGTGCCCGCCGTCGTCGAGTTCGTCGACATCGCCGGGCTGGTCGC
>CAZOQY010000085.1:0-1144 GCA_964581835.1 uncultured Streptomycetaceae bacterium
ATCAACGACGCGATGGACGTGCACGCCGGCAAGGGCATCTGCATGGGGCCGAACAACTATCTCGCGCGGGCCTACCAGCAGACGCCGATCGCGATCACCGTGGAGGGCGCCAACATCCTGACGCGCTCGCTCATCATCTTCGGGCAGGGCGCGATCCGGGGGCACCCCTGGGTGCTGAAGGAAATGCTGGCGACGCGCGAGGCCGACCGCGGCAAGGCGCTGCGGGATTTCGACCGGGCGATCTTCGGCCACCTCGCTTTCGTCGGCTCGAACAAGGCGCACGCGTTCTGGATGGGGCTCACCATGGCGCGCTTCGTTTCCGCGCCGGGCGATCGCCACACCAACCCCTACTACCGGCAACTGACGCGGCTGTCGTCCGCCTTCGCGTGGACCGCGGACGTGTGCATGTTCCTGCTCGGCGGCTCGTTGAAGCGCCGCGAGCGGCTGTCGGCGCGGCTGGGCGATATTCTCGCCAATCTCTACCTCGCTTCGGCCGCGCTGAAGCGCTACGAGGACCAGGGGCGCCCGGAGGAGGACCTGCCGTTCCTGCACTGGGCGATGCAGGACGCGCTCGCGCGCGCCGAGGAAGCGTTCTACGGCCTGTTCGCCAACTTTCCGAGCCGCGTCGTCGCCTGGGCGATGCGCGGGGTGATCTTTCCCTTCGTGTATCCCTACGGGCGCGAGTTCGAGCCGCCGCGCGATGCGCTCGGGCACCGGGTCGTGGGGCTGCTGATCACGCCCGGGGCGGCGCGCGAGCGGCTGACGGCCGGCGTCTACATCTCGCAGGATCCGAGCGATCCGATCGCGGCGCTGGAGGCGGGCATGCGCGCGGTGATCGCGGCGGAGCCGATCGGCGCCAAGATCCGCAAGGCGCGCGAGCGCGGCACGTTGACCGCGCACTTCGCCGACCAGATGGTCGACGAGGCGGTGGCGAAGGGCGTGATCACGCCGGCCGAGAAGGACGCGATGGAGCTCGCGAAACGCCTGCGCCGCCAGGTCGTCATGGTGGACGATTTCCCGAAGGACCTCGGCAAGACGGAGATCTACCAGACGACCGAGCCGGTCACGTTCGAGGAGCTGCGCGGCCGCACCGCCTGGCCGGAGATGGACAAGCGGGGGCACCAGCCCAATCCCGCTACTTGAT
>CAZOQY010000085.1:1244-11692 GCA_964581835.1 uncultured Streptomycetaceae bacterium
ACCGCCTGGCCGGAGATGGACAAGCGGGGGCACCAGCCCAATCCCGCTACTTGATAGTGCGTGGCTAGTGGATCGTGGATGGTTCCAATCCTTTATTTGCGCATTCGCTTAAGATTTGTAGCCGATCCACTATCCACTATCCACCATCCACCACCCACGCTTTTTTGCTGATCATGAGTGACACCGTTCTTTATTCCGTGTCTGACGGCGTCGCCACCATCCTGCTGAACCGCCCGCAGGTGATGAACGCGCTCGATGCGGGAATGCTGCGCGCGTTGCGGGCGGCGGCTGAGCGGGCGGAGCGGGACCCGGCGGCGCGGGCGGTGGTGGTGCGCGGGGCGGGGCCGGCGTTTCTCGCCGGCGGCGACGTTCCGATGTTCCATGCCAACCTGCCGCGCATGCCGCAACTGGTGCGCGAAGGGGCGGCCGAATTGCATCATGCGATCCTCGCGCTGAGGCGCGCGCCGAAGCCGGTGCTGGCGAGCGTGCACGGCGCGGTGGCCGGGGCGGGAGTGAGCCTGATGGCGGCGGCCGATCTCGCCATCGCGGCGGAGGGAACGAAGTTCACGACGGCCTACAGCAAGCTCGGCACGAGTCCCGATGGCGGCGCGACGCACGTGCTGCCGCGGCTGCTGGGCGAACGCAAGGCGCTGGAGCTACTCCTGCTGTCGGAACCCTTCGACGCGCAGGCGGCGCTTGAACTGGGGCTGGTCAACCGCGTCGTGGCCGCGGAACAGCTCGGCGCCGAGACCGAGGCGCTTGCGCGGCGGCTGGCGCAGGGCGCGACTGCGGCGTACGGCGAGATCAAGCGACTGGTTTACGACGGACAGGACCGCGCGCTGGCGGCGCAACTGGAGGCGGAGGCGGAAGCCTTCGCGCGCTGCGCGGGCACGCGCGATTTCGCGGAAGGCGTGACCGCCTTCGTCGAGAAGCGAAAACCCGATTTCAAGGGCAATTGAACCGCCAAGACGCCAAGAGAAACTGATTCGAACCGGAAAACAGAACTGAATGCTGCCAATAAGCAGCAACATGAGACGTGGAACAAGTGGAAGCATTCGAAGAATGGCAATGATAAATGCATCTCTTGGCGTCTTGGCGGTTCGGTGATCTGTTTTTTGCTTTGCGGTTAATGGGGGCTATGTGGCGGGGTTGAAAGGGAAGACGGTTTTCATCACTGGCGCGACACGCGGCATCGGCCGCGAGATCGCGCTGCGTTGCGCGCGCGACGGGGCGAACGTCGTCGTCACCGGCAAGTCGGTGGAGCCGCACCCGAAACTGCCGGGCACGATCCACACCGTGGCGAAGGAGGTCGAGGCGGCCGGCGGCGCGGCGCTGGCGCTGGCGCTCGACGTGCGCGACGCCGACGCGGTCGCGGCGGCAGTCACGGAAGCCGTCAAGAAATTCGGCGGCCTGGACGTGCTCGTCAACAATGCGAGCGCGATCTCCCTCACCGGCACGCGGGAGACGCCGGTCAGGCGCCTCGACCTGATGCTGGCGGTGAACCTGCGCGGCACCTTCGTGTGCTCGCAGGCCTGCATCCCTCATCTGGAAAAAGCGGAGAATTCTCACATACTTACGCTGTCGCCGCCGCTCAACATGAGCCCGCGCTGGTTCAAGTCCCACGTCGCCTATACCATGGCGAAATACGGCATGAGCATGTGCACGCTGGGGATGTCGGAGGAGCTGCGCGCGCAGGGCATCGCGGTGAACTCGCTGTGGCCGCGCACCACCATCGCGACCGCGGCGATCGAGGTGAACTTTCCGGAGGCGATCCTCCGGGCGAGTCGCAAGCCCGCGATCATGGCGGATGCGGCTTATGCGATCGTGAACCGCGACAGCCGCCGCGCCACCGGCAACTTCTATATAGACGAGACCGTGTTGCGGGAAGAGGGCGTCACCGACTTCGACCAGTATGCCGTCAACCCGGGGACGCCGCTGTATACGGATCTGTTTCTTGACTGACGGCGGTGCGGTGTAGCGCGTAACACCATAAAAGAAGGAGGAGCCATGCCAGAAGCCAGCCACCTGATTTCCGTGCAAGCGGCGATCACGCTCGACGGCCTGTTCCGGGAGCGCGTGAAGCGCACGCCCGACCTCATCGCCTACCGCGCGCACAACGAGCAGCACAACAACTGGCGCGATTACACCTGGGCGCAGATCGATCACCAGGTCGCGCGCTGGCAGGCGGCGCTCGAGAAGGATGGATTGAAGCCTGGCGACCGCGTCGCGGTGATGCTGAAGAATTCGCCCGAGTGGGTGATCTATGACCAGGCGGCGCTGGGCCTCGGGCTGGTGGTGGTGCCGCTCTACACGCAGGACCGCGCGGAGAACGTCGCTTACATTATCGAGAATGCCGGCTGCAAGGTGCTGCTGATCGAGGGTACGGAGCAGTGGCAGGCGCTCTCCGAAGTAAAGAGCCAGTTGAGCGGCCTCACCCGCATCCTGGCGGTTAATCCGGTCAGCAATCCCGGCGAGCCGAGGCTGAAAGCTCTGACGGAATGGCTGCCGGAGAGCGGCGGCGAGACGCGCCACGTTCCGCGCGACCCGCACGCGCTTGCCACCATCGTTTACACCTCGGGCACGACCGGCCGGCCCAAGGGTGTGATGCTCTCGCACAACAATATCCTGTCGAATGCGGCGGCCGCCTGCACCTCGGTGCTGACGGTCGGTCACGACGATTTGCTCCTGTCCTTCCTGCCGCTGTCGCATACTTTCGAGCGCACTTGCGGCTACTACCTCACCGTCATGACCGGCTCCACGAACGCGTACTCACGCGGCATCCCGGTCCTCGGGGAAGACCTGCAGGCGATCCGTCCGACGATACTCATTTCCGTGCCGCGCATCTACGAGCGCGTGTACGGCCGCATCCGCGACGCGCTCGACGCGGGTTCGCCGCTCAAGAAAAAGCTGTTTCTCGCGGCGGTGTCGGTCGGCTACGCCCGCTTCGAGCACGCCCAGGGCCGCGGCCCGTGGAAGCCTTCGTTTCTGCTGTGGCCGGTGCTGGACGCGCTGGTGGCGAAGAAAATACGCGCCCGTCTCGGCGGGCGGCTGCGGGCGGCCATCTCGGGCGGGGCTGCGCTGCCGCCGGACATTTCGCGCGTGTTCATCGGGCTCGGGCTCACGGTGTTGCAGGGCTTCGGAATGACCGAATGCAGCCCGATCGCAGCGGCCAATCACCCGGACGACAACCTGCCAGCGAGCGTCGGCACGGCGCTGCCGGGCGTGCAGTTGAAAATCGGCGCCAACAACGCGCTCCTGATCAAGGGGCCGAACGTGATGCTCGGCTACTGGAACAACCCGGAAGCGACCCAGGCGATCCTGGGCGCCGACGGCTGGCTCAATTCGGGTGACACCGCGCGCATCGACGAGCAAGGTCACGTGTTCATTACCGGGCGGCTGAAGGAGATCATCGTGCTCTCCAACGGCGAGAAGGTGCCGCCGGTGGACATCGAAGCCGCGATCGCGCGTGACCCCCTGTTCGAGCAGGTGATGCTGCTGGGCGAGGGCAAGCCGTACCTGACGGTGATGACCGTGCTCAATGCCGATCAGTGGAAAAAGCTGTGCGCCGAGGAGGGTCTCGATTCCTTCCCGGCCGCGGCGGGCTCGAAGCGGGTGGAGGAAATCCTGCGGGTGCGCATCTCGGCGCAGATGCGGGAGTTTCCGGGCTACGCGCAGGTGCGCCGCGTGAGCGCGACGCTGGAGCCGTGGTCGGTGGAGAACGGGCTGCTGACCCCGACCATGAAGCTGAAGCGCGCCAAGGTGATGGAGAAATTCAATGCCGAGATCGACAGAATGTACGCGGGACATTGAGTGATGGGCGATGAATGATGAGTGAGCAACGTCCGACCACGCCGCTGCCCACGGGCAGGGAGCCGGCGTTGCGCGTGGCGACGATGCCGCGGGACGCGAACCAGACCGGCGACATTTTCGGCGGCTGGATCATGGCGCAGGTGGATATCGCGGGCAGCATCCCGGCGATGCGGCTGGCAAAGGGGCGCGTTGCCACCGTCGCGGTCAATTCCTTCGTGTTCAAGCAGCCGGTCTTCGTCGGCGACGTGGTCAGCTTCTACGCCGAGGTGGTGAAGGTGGGGCGCACGTCGATCACGGTGGACGTGCAGGTCTACGCCCAGCGACGGCCCGAGCGCGAGGAGGCGGTCAAAGTGACCGAGGCGATCCTGACCTACGTGGCGGTGGACGAAAACCGGCGCCCGCGTGTTGTATCAGTGCAACAGTAAAGCCTGTTTATTGGGGACAATTGCTGCGGCGAGGTCGGTGGGAAGTAGGAAAACTTGCATAATAATTCACCATCCGGCGCGGGCGGCCATACGAGACCGGTGTAACCAAAGGGGGTGCCATGAAATCCTGTGCGAAGAAACTGACTGTTGTTGCGGTGGCCGTGGCGTTGAGCGGATTGGGATCGGGCGCGGTCGCGGGCGGCCTGGGTATCGGAACCCAGAGCGGCAGCGGCACCGGCAACGCCTTTGCCGGCGGCGCGGCTTCCGCCGAGGATGCCAGCGTCGTCTGGTACAACCCGGCCGGCATGTCGGTCCTGCCGGGCAAAACGAACTGGGCCGCCGCGGCGCATCTGCTGCGGCCGTCGTTCAAGTTCCAGAACACCGGCTCGACCTTGCCTGCCGGCGGCGGCGAGGGCGGCGATGGCGGGGGCTACCACCTGATTCCGCAGGGCTTCATCACGCACAAGCTCAACGAAAAGTGGAGCATCGGGGCGGCGTTCAATACGCCCTTCGGCCTGACGACCGAGTACGACAGGGGCTGGCGCGGCCAGGCCATTGCCCTGGAGTCGGCGTTGAAGACCTTCAACCTGAACCTGTCCGCGGCGTACAAGGTCAACGACCAGTTTTCAGTCGGCGCCGGCGTCAATTACCAGCGGGCCGAGCTCAAGTTCAACAGCCAGATCGCCATCGGCTTCGTCGAGCCCAACCTGTCCGACGACGGCACCGGGTGGAATATCGGCGCGTTGTTCCAGCCGAGCCAGCAGACGCGTATCGGCGCGCATTACCGCTCGTCCATCAACTATCACGCCACCGGCACGCTCACGGCGCCGGCGGCGCTTGGCGGCAGCAGCGGCGCCTCGGCCGGCTTCACCACGCCCGACAGCTGGTCGTTGAGCGTGTTCCATGATCTCAACCCGAAGTGGGAAATCATGGCGGACGTTACCTGGACGGGCTGGAGCCACGTGAAGCAGCTTGACGTCGTGCGCACCACGGGCCCGCTGACCGGCCAGAGGCCCGTGTTCATCGTCTTCAACTGGGACGACACCATGCGCTACTCGGTCGGCGCCAACTACAAGTACAACGACCAGTGGAAGATCCGCTTCGGGCTCGCCTTCGACGAGACGCCGAGCAACGACGTCGACCGCACGGCGCGGCTGCCGGACCAGGACCGCAAATGGGTGGCGATCGGCGCGCAATGGAAGATGTCGAGGAACGGAAAGCTGGATTTCGCCTACGCGCACGAATTCATCAAGGACGCTGCGGTCAGGAATCCCGCGCCTGTCACGGGCCTCACTCTGGTCGGTCATTTCAAGAACCAGGCGGACATACTTTCCGTCCAGTACTCGCACTCTTTCTAGGCGGGAAACCGCTCTTCGAAAAAGCCGGGCGCGAACCGCCCGGCTTTTTGTTGATCCCGGCTTCCGGGCCGGGGACGCGTGCTAGAATCTTCGCTCCTTTCGAGGGGATCTCATGCCGGCCCACTCTCCCTTCATCGTCCGCAAGGCCGCCGTGCTCGGCGCCGGCGTCATGGGCGCGCAGATCGCGGCGCACCTCGTCAACGCGGGCGTCCCGGCGGTCCTCTACGAGCTGCCCGCGAAAGAGGGCGATCCCAACGGCAACGTGCTGAAGGCGATCGAGAACCTGAAGAAGCTCGAACCCTGCCCGCTTGCGACCCGGTCGAAAGCCGACTTCATCCAGCCGGCAAACTACGAACAGCACCTCGATCAGCTGAAGGAATGCGACCTCATCATCGAGGCGATCGCGGAGCGGATGGACTGGAAAGCCGACCTGTACCGGAAAGTGGCTCCGCATATCGGCGAGCATGCGATATTCGCGAGCAACACGTCCGGCCTTTCGATCAATAAACTGTCCGAATCTTTTCCGGAACAGCTCCGGAAAAGATTCTGCGGCGTGCACTTCTTCAACCCGCCGCGCTACATGCACCTGGTCGAACTGATCGCCGCGCGGGCCACCGACGGCGCGATCCTCGACGACCTCGAGAAATTCCTGGTAACCACGCTCGGCAAGGGCGTGATCCGGGCAAAGGACACGCCCAACTTCATCGCCAACCGCGTCGGCGTGTTCTCGATGCTGGCGACGGTGCACCACGCCGAGCGGCTCGGCATCGGATTCGACGTGGTGGACGCGCTGACCGGCACGCTGATCGGCCGTCCGCGCAGCGCGACCTTCCGCACCGCCGACGTGGTCGGACTCGACACCTTCGCGCACGTCGTGAACACCATGAAGGAAACGCTGCCGGACGACCCCTGGCACAAGTACTACGAGGTGCCGGCGTGGCTGAAGCATCTGATCGAGCAGGGCGCGCTGGGCCAGAAGACGCGCAAGGGCGTCTACCAGAAGATCGGCAACGACATCCACGTGCTCGACCTGAAAACGCAGCAGTACCGCCCGTCGGACGGCAAGGCCGACGAGGGCGTGGTCGGGATACTCAGGAACAAGGACGTGGCGGCCCGCTTCGAACAATTGCATGCCTCCACGCATCCGCAGGCGCAGTTCCTGTGGTCCATCTACCGCGATGCCTTCCATTACTGCGCCGCGCATCTCGCCGACATCGCCGACAACGCGCGCGACCTCGA
The DNA here is from genome assembly GCA_964581835.1 of uncultured Streptomycetaceae bacterium. Taxonomy (GTDB): domain Bacteria; phylum Pseudomonadota; class Gammaproteobacteria; order Burkholderiales; family SG8-41; genus SG8-41. Next base: position 8,077 of record CAZOQY010000085.1, read on the forward strand.
TTTCGCGATCCGCTGGGGCTTCGGCTGGACCCAGGGGCCGTTCGAGATCTGGCAGGCCGCCGGCTGGCACACGCTCGCCAGGTGGATCGCCGAGGACATTGCCGCCGGCAAGGGCATGACCGCGGCGCCGCTGCCGGCGTGGGCGATGGAGTCCTCGCGCAAGGGCGTGCACGGCGCGGAGGGCTCGTTCTCGCCCGCCGCGAAAAGCCACAAGCCGCGCTCGACGTTGCCGGTTTACCGGCGCCAGCCGTTCCCCGACCGCCTGCTGGGCGAGCCGGTTCGTTACGGGGAAACCATTTTCGAGACCGACGGGGTGCGGCTCTGGCACACCGGCGACGATATCGCGATCGTCAGTTTCAAGAGCCGCATGCACGCCATCGGCGACGACGTGCTGGACGGCGTGCAGCAGGCGCTGGAGGAGGCCGAGCGCAACTACCTGGGCCTCGTCATCTGGCAGACCGAGCCGCCGTTCTCGGTCGGCGCCAATCTCAAGAAGACGCCGGCCGGAGGATCGAGGCCGTCGCAGCCGTCGGCGCTGGGCAAGCTGTTCCGGTCGGTCCGGCGCGAAGCCGAGTCGCTGGCGCTGAAGGCCGCGCGCAGCATCGGCGTCGCCGACCAGTTGATGGCGGGCAAGCTCGCCGAAGTCGAGAAACTGGTCGAGCAGTTCCAGGACACGACGCAGGCGCTGAAGTTCTCGATGGTACCGACGGTCGCCGCGGTGGACGGGCTGGCGCTGGGGGGCGGCTGCGAATTCGTCATGCATTGCGACCGCGCGGTGGCGACGCTGGAGAGCTACGTCGGCCTGGTCGAGGCCGGCGTGGGGCTGCTGCCCGCCGGCGGCGGCTGCAAGGAGTTCGCGATGCGCGCGGCGGCAGACGCGAAGGGCGGCGAGACGTCGCCGTTCCTGCAGAAATACTTCAAGGCGGTGGCGATGGCGGAGGTGGGGCGCAGCGCCGAGCACGCGCGCGAGCTGGGCTACCTGCGGCCGACCGACCGCGTGGTGATGAACCGCTTCGAACTGCTCGACACCGCCAAGGCCGAACTGCGGGCGCTGGCCGCCGGCTATCGTCCGCCGCTGCGCCAGGTCGCCATTCCGGCCGGCGGCCGCAGCCAGATCGCGACGATCCGCGCGTTCATGGAAAACCTGCTCGCCGGCGGGCACATCTCCGAGCACGATTACCTCATCGGCCACAAGGTCGCGATCGTGATGTGCGGCGGCGAGATCGAGGCCGGCAGCCTGGTCGACGAGCAGTGGTACCTCGATCTCGAGCGCAAGTACTTCATGGAACTCATTGCTACCGAGAAGACGCAGGCGCGTATCGAGCACACGCTGAAGACGGGAAAGCCCCTCAGGAACTAGAGAGGCGAGAGGCGAGAGGCGAAAAGGCAGGCCGTGTTTTTGCTCCTCACCCCTCCCACCTCCCGTCTCCCCTTACGGAGGCCTTATGAGTAAGCAGATCCAGGACGCCTACATAGTCGCTGCCGTCCGCACGCCCGTGGGCAAGGCGCCGCGCGGCATGTTCCGCAACGTGCGGCCGGACGACCTGCTCGCGCACGCGCTGAGTAGCGCCCTGGCCAAGTGCCCGGGCCTCGACCCCGCCGTGATCGATGACGTGATCGTCGGCTGCGCGATGCCGGAGGCGGAGCAGGGCATGAACGTGGCGCGCATCGGGCTGCTGCTGGCGGGTTTCCCCGACACCGTCTCGGGCATGACCATCAACCGCTTCTGCTCGTCGGGGACGCAGGCGGTGGCGCTCGCCGCCGACCGCATCCGGCTGGGCGAGGCGGACGTGATGATCGCCGCCGGCACCGAGAGCATGAGCATGGTGCCGATGGGCGGCAACAAGATTTCCTACAACCCCGCGATCTTCGCGAACGACGAGCACCTGGGGATCGCCTACGGGATGGGCATCACCGCCGAGAACGTGGCGGAACAGTGGAAAGTGAGCCGCGAGGAGCAGGACCTGTTCGCCGCGGAGAGCCACCGGCGTGCCGTGCGCGCGACCGACAGCGGCGAGTTCAAGGACGAGATCGCGCCGTACGCCGTCAACGAGCACCTGCCCGACCTGGCGTCGCGCGAGGTGCGCGTGAACGCCCGCGAGGCCCTGCACGACGAGGGGCCGCGCCGCGACACCTCGCCGGAGGCGCTCGCGAAGCTCAAGCCCGCGTTCTCGGTGAAGGGCAGCGTGACGGCGGGCAACAGTTCGCAGATGTCGGATGGGGCCGGGGCGGTGGTGTTGATGAGCGAGGCCGCGCTGGCGCGCTGGAACCTGCGCCCGCTGGGACGCTTCATGGGCTACTCGGTGGCTGGCGTGCCGCCGGACATCATGGGCATCGGCCCGGTGAAGGCGATCCCGAAGGTGCTGAAGCAGGTGGGGCTCAGGCAGGAGGACGTCGACTGGATCGAGCTGAACGAGGCATTCGCCGCCCAGTCGCTCGCGGTGATCAAGGACCTCGGCCTCGACCGCGCCCGCGTCAACCCGCTGGGCGGCGCCATCGCGCTCGGGCATCCGCTCGGCGCGACCGGGGCGATCCGCGTGGCGACGCTGCTGCACGGCCTGCGCCGGCACCAGAAGAAATACGGGATGGTCACCATGTGCATCGGCACGGGCATGGGCGCCGCCGGGGTTTTCGAAGCACTTTAGGCGCTTCGAAAACCCAGTATGAATAGCTTTCCCGATCAGCCGTTCCGGTAACGGAGCACGAATGAAGCTGTCGTCGGTAGTGTGCGCGGCGGTCTGCCTGCTTTTCGGCGGCGCGGCTGGCGCAGCGGAAGTGGAGGGCGTCAGGCTCGCCGACAAGGTTCGGCTGAGCGACAGCGGGCCCGAGCTCGTCCTGAACGGCGCCGGGCTGCGCACGCGGGCTTTCTTCAGGGTCTACGTCGGCGCACTGTACCTGCAGCAGAAAACGGTCGCGCCGCAGGCCGTGCTGGCCGATACCGGGCCGAAACGCGTGGCGATGCACATGCTGCGCGACCTGGCCGCCGAGCAGCTCTTTACGGCCCTGAACGACGGCTTGAAGAACAACCATGCGCCCGCCGACCTCGCGAAGTTCGAACCGCAGGTGAAGCAACTCGAGGGCATCTTCAGCGCGGTGAAGTCCGCGAAAAGCGGCGACACCATCCTGCTCGACTACGTACCCGGGGTGGGCACCCGGGTCGTGGTCAACGGGACGGACAGGGGCGCGATCGCAGGGGAGGAATTCAACCGCGCGCTGCTGCGCGTCTGGCTGGGCGATCAGCCGGCCGACGCGGCGTTGAAGAAAGCCATGCTGGGTGGATGAAGTGACGCGCTACGTCGTGACGCGATGGGGCGTGACACGATGGAGCGTCCGACTGCCGTCATGCAGCTCGCAGTGCCGCGTCACGCAACATCGCGTCACGCTTCACGGCAGCTTGCTGATCGGTTCCGGCCGCGCGATGCCGAAGCCCTGCACGTAGTCCACGTCTATTTCCCGCAACTTGTCGAGCGTTTGTTTCGTTTCGACGAATTCGGCGATGGTGCGGATGCCGACTTCCCTGCAGATCATGTTGATGGCTCGCACCGTCGCCGGCCCGAGCGGGCCGCGCAGGATGCTCTCGATGATGACGCCGTCGATCTTGACGAAGTCCACGGGC
>CAZOQY010000086.1:0-9375 GCA_964581835.1 uncultured Streptomycetaceae bacterium
GCAGACCTCGATGGGTATCGCGGTCAAGCACCGCTTCTAAGCAGCACGCAACAAGTTGTTCCTGCAACGGGCGCCCTCGGGCGCCCGTTTTTTTTCGCCGGGTGAGTAAAATAATCGGGGACCGTACCGTTCATTTTGATACGGTCTCCCAAACACATGCTCCCGGAATCGATGGACCCTGTCCTGCAGCAGGCGGAAGACCGTTTCAAAGCGGGCGACACCGTGCAGGCCGAGGCGCTGTGCCGGCAGGCGCTCGAACGAGCACCGGGCAACCCGGATGCCCTGCGACTGCTGGGGGTGCTTCGGCTAAAGGACGGCCGGGCCGCCGACGCCCTTGCCCCGCTGCGCCAGTCGCTGCAGGTCGCGCCCGACGACCTCGGCACGCTGGACGCGCTCTCCGTCGCACTGGTGGCGGTCGGGGATGCCGGCGCGGCCGAGGCCGTGTTGCGCCGCGCGCTCGCGCTGGATCCGGGCCTGACCGTGGCGCAATTGCGGCTCGGCATGGTTCTGGCATCGCAGAACCAATGGGCGGCGGCGGCGCGCGTCCTGGAGGAAGCCGCAAAGGGCGATCCGCTTCCGGCGGAGGCGCATTACGAACTGGGCAAAGCGCTGGCGAATCTTGGCCGCGTTTCCGAGGCGATAGCCTGCTACCGGCGCGCGCTGGCGTTGATTCCGGCCAACGCCGGGTTCCACAACGCGCTCGGCCACGCGCTGGAGGAGATCGGCCTGCGCGAAGCGGCCATGGCGCGCTACGAACGGGCGCTCGAGCTCGATCCGTCGCTCGCGGTCGCGCAGCACAACCTGGGCCAGGCGCGGCTGCATCGTCACGAGTTCGAGACCGGATGGCCCCTTTACGAGCGGCGACTGCAGTGCCCGCCGGCCCGCCGGGAACTCCGCAAGACGCTTGCGACGGTCGAATTGTACGAAAACCTGCCGCGCTGGCGGGGGCCCGGCGAAGCCGGCACGGGCGAGCTGGCGATCTGGGCCGAACAGGGCATCGGAGACCAGATCCTGTATTCCACGCTGATACCCGAACTCGAGCGCACGGGATTGCCGGTGGTCTACGAGATGGATCGTCGCTTGACCGGAATCTATGAGCGGGCATTCCCCCAGGTTCGTTTCGTCCCGATAGAGGATCCGCCGCGGGAGCCGCTGCGGGGCGCGAGCCACGTGCTGCTGGCCGGCTCCTTGCCGGCGCTGTTCAGGACCACGCGCAAGAGCTTTGCGCGGCAGCCGGACAGAATGCTGAGCGCGCTGCCCGGACGCGTGGCGCGCTACCAGGCCCGTCTTGATGAGACCCCCGCGCGCCTGAAAGTCGCGTTCTCGTGGAAGAGCACGAGGAAGGACGGACCGGTCCGCATGAAAAGCGCGACGCTCGCCGATTTCGCGCCGTTGCTGGGCGTTCCGGGCGCAAGCTTCGTGGACTTGCAGTACGGCGACACCCGGGCCGAGCGGCGGGAAGCGGAGGCGGCGACGGGAGCCGGCCTGGTTCATTTCGACGAGGTGGATTATTTCAACGACCTGGAGGAGGTGCTCGCGATACTGCAGGCCTGCGATCTCGTCATCACCACCAGCAATGCAACGGCGCATTTCGCGGGGGCGCTGGGCAAACGCACCTGGCTGCTGTACCCGTCGGACAATGCGCCGTTCCACTATTGGGCGCCAGGCGATGATCGCCACAGCCTGTGGTATCCGTCGGTGGAAATCGTCTCCTCGGTTCGTCTCGCGAACTGGCGGCAGCTCGCGCATGAAGTCGCCGGGAGACTGCGGCGGGAGTTGTCTCCGGCCGGGGAACGCCGGGCCGGCGTTGCCGTCCCGGCGCCGGAGAATGCTCCGATTTCCGTTGACGAGGTTGAGCGCGCAGGCAAAGAAATTGAGCGCGCAAGCGCGGAAATTGAGCGCGCAAGCGCGCTGCGACTGGAAGGCAGGCTCGACGATGCCGTGGCGTTAGTCCGGCGCGCGCTGGAGCGGGATCCTCTCGACGCGCGCGCACTGAGCGAACTGGCGCATGCCTTGAGATGGCAGGGCCATTTGCAGGAAGCACACAGCGCCGCGGCCCGGGCCGTCGCCATCGCGCCCGGCCTGGCGGTCGCGTGGTTCAACCTCGGCGCCGTGCAAGTGGAGAGCGGGGATACGGGCAGCGGCATCGAGGCCTACCGCAAGGCGCTCGCGCTCGATCCGGCCTTCGCCGAGGCGTGGAGCAATCTCGGCGGCGCCCTGGCGCTGACCGGCGATGCGTCAGGCGAGATCGACGCTTACTTTCGCGCCGTTGGCGTCAACCCGGCCCTTGCCCCCGTCTGGAGCAACCTGGGTAACGCGCTCCTGGAGGCGGGCGAGACGCGGGAGGCCGTGTCGGCGTGCAGGCGCGCGGTCGAACTGGATCCGGGTGTCGCTTCGGCATGGAGCAACCTGTGCAACGCGTTGCGAGCGGCCGGGAACCCCGGCGAGGCCGCGAGTGCAGGCGCGCGTGCCGTGGCGCTGGAGCCGCAATCGGCCGGGGTGTGGAGCAACTATGGCTGCGCCCTGATGGAGCACGGCGAGATCGCGCAATCGCTCGATGCGCACCGGCAGGCGCTCGAGATAGAGCCGGGAGACGCCCGCCTGCAATACAACCACGGGCTTGCGCTGGAGCGCGACCGGCGGTACCCGGTGGCGATTGCCGCCTACCGGCGGGCATTGAGCATCGAGCCGGATTTTCCGGCCGCCGGCATGCGGCTGGCGTGCACGCTCCTGACGATCGGCAATTTTTCCGAGGGCTGGCCCGAGTACGAGTGGCGGTGGCGGGAGAAAGACGCGCCCCCGAAACGCCATGATTTCAAGCCCTGGGCCGGCGAACGCACGCCCGGCCGCCGCTTGTTGCTCTGGGGTGAGCAGGGCGTGGGCGACGAGCTGATCTACTCGAGCATGATCGGCGAACTCGCGGACGCCGGCATGAAGCTCACGCTGGAGATCGACCCGCGCCTGGTCCGGTTGATGCAGCGCTCGTTTCCGCAGGTCGCGGTGGTGCCGAGAACGGACCCGCCGTGCATCGCCGCCGTATCGTTCGACTGCCAGGCACCCCTGGGCAGCCTGGGCCGCTGGCTGCGCCCTTCGTTCGGCGCGTTTCCCGCGCATGGCGGCTATCTCCGCGCCGACCCGGAACGGACCCGGCAGTTCGCGCAACGGCTGCGCCACCCCGGGCAGAGCAGGGTGGTCGGCATATCGTGGCGCAGCGCGAACCGCGACATCGGCGCCGTCAAGAGCAGCCCGCTCGCGGATTGGGAGGCGTTGCTGAAAACACCGGGTTGCCGATTCGTGGATCTGCAGTACGGAGACACCGCGCAGGAGCGGGAGGCCGCCGGCCGGCAGGGCCTGTCCCTCGCTCGCATGGAAGAAGTCGACCTGTTGAACGATATCGAGGGGCTGGCTGCCCTGTGCGGCGCCTGCGACCTCGTCATCACCGTCAGCAACGTCACGGCGCACGTGGCCGGCGCGCTCGGCAAGCCGGTGTGGCTGCTGGCGCCGGCTGCGTATGGCCGCTTCTGGTACTGGTTCCCGGGACGCGACGACAGCCCCTGGTATCCCTCGATGCGCCTATTCACCCAGCGGTCTGCCGGAGATTGGCGCGAGACGCTGGAGCGGGTGCGGGAAGCGCTGGTCGCGCGCCCGCGGGGCCGATAAACGCCTAGTCAGCCCGCTTCTATCTCCCTAGAATGGCAGCGGCGCAACCGGGGTCGCCCGGCCGCGACCGACTGACTGCCCTCGCATCCACCATGTCCCGACTCGACGAAACACGCCCGAGCGTGCACGACAGCCTGCAGCGCGTGAGCGAGCTCCTGCACAAGCACGAGCTGGTGGAGGGGCTCGTGCATCGCCAGGCAGGCCCGCGCCAGGAACTGGTCGAGAACCTGGTGCACAAGCTGCATCTCGTCGAGTTGCAGAAGCTGCTCGATACGCAGCATCCCGCGGACGTCGCCTACATCCTGGAGTCGCTGCCGCTCGAACAGCGCCTGGTCGTATGGGACCTGGTCAAGGCCGAGCGCGAAGGGGAAATACTGCTCGAGGTCTCCGACGCGGTGCGCGAGACGCTGATCGAGAACATGGACGGGCACGAGCTGGTCGCGGCGACCGAGCAGCTCGACACCGACGAGATCGCCGACCTCGCGCCCGACCTGCCGCGCGAGGTCATGCAGGACGTCTTCAAGTCGCTGTCGCCCGACGAGCGCGAGCAGTTGCGCTCGGCGATGTCGTATCCCGAGCACACGGTCGGCGCGCTGATGGATTTCGACATGATCAGCATACGCGACGACGTCACGGTGGAGGTCGTGCTGCGCTATCTGCGCCGGCTCGACGACATGCCGGATCACACCGACCAGCTGTTCATCGTCGACCACGGCGGCCGTCTCAGGGGCCTGCTGCCCGTCAATCGCCTGCTGGTCACGGCGCCGGAAACGCCGGTTGCAACGGTCATGCAGGCGGAATTCGGCAAACTTCACCCCCAGGAAAAGGCGCAGGACGCCGCCAGCGCGTTCGAGCGCTACGATCTCGTTTCCGCGCCGGTCGTTGACGAAGGCGGCCGCCTGATCGGCAGGGTCACCGTGAATGCAGTCGTCGATTACATCCGCGAGGAAACCGACAGCGGCAAGCTCTCGGCAGGCGGCCTGCTGGAGGAAGAAGACCTCTTTGCCTCGGTGTGGCGCAGCGTGAGAAACCGCTGGACGTGGCTGGCCGTGAACCTCGTCACCGCGTTCATCGCCTCGCGGGTGATCGGCGTGTTCGAAGATTCCATCTCCCGGCTGGTCGCGCTGGCCGCGTTGATGCCCATCGTCGCGGGCATCAGTGGCAATTCAGGCAACCAGACCATTACCATGATCGTGCGCGCGCTCGCGCTGGGGCAGATCACCGCGGGCAACGCGCGCAAGCTCTTCGCCAAGGAGATCGGGGTGAGCGCGCTGAACGGACTGATCTGGGGCGGCGTGGTCGGGCTGTTCGCGTTCCTCATCTATCACAACTGGCAACTGGGCGTGGTGATGACGGGCGCCATGGTGCTCTCGCTGCTGCTCGCCGCCGTGATGGGGGTGGCGATACCGCTGACCCTGCAGAAAATGGGTCGCGACCCGGCGCGGGGGGCCAGCGTCATGATCACCGCGATCACCGATAGCGGCGGTTTTTTCATTTTCCTGGGACTGGCGACGGTGTTCCTGGTGTGACGGTCGCCGGCCGCCCGTTCGCACGGCGCGCGATTTAAACGGCAGCAATGGACGATCTGGAGAAAGCAAAGCGCCTGTTTCTCGACGCCCTGGCATTGCACGAGGGCGGCGAACTGGAGCGGGCCGAAGCGTTGTACGAGCAGGCGCTCGCGCTTGCGCCCGATCGCGCCAGCGTCATGAACAATCTCGCCGCGGTCTACCTCGAGCGCGGCAAGGTTGCCGAGGCGAGGCGCTTGTGCGAAGCCATGCTGAAGAAGCATCCGGATGACGAAGGCGCGCTGCTCAACCTGGGCAGTTGCCTCGTCAGGCAGGGCGCGGCGGCGGAGGCGTTGCCGCTCTACGACCGGATCCTGAAGCTCAATCCCGGTTACCCCGACGCGTACAATAATCGCGGCAATGCCCTGCAGGCCCTGAACCGGCACGAGGAGGCGCTGGCGGAGTACGACCGGGCGCTCGCCGTGCGCCCGGACTACGCCGACGCCCATTTCAACCGCGGCAATGCCCTGCTGGCGCTGAAGCGGACGGAGGAATCCATCGAGAGCTACGACCGCGCGCTCGCGATCAGGCCCGGCCGTGCCGACGTGTATTTCAATCGCGGCAACGCCTTGATGAAACTGGGGCGGCAGGATGACGCGCTCGCCAGTTACGACCGCGCCCTGGCCATACAGCCAGGCCACGTCGACGCGCTCAGCAACCGGGGTCTCGTGTTGCAGGCGCTGGGCCGGCGCACCGAGCTGATCGAGAATTACGGCGTGCTGCTTGCCGTCGCGCCGGAGTACCCCTGCATCCCCGGCTATTACCTGCACGCGCAGCTCGATTGTTGCGTGTGGCAGGGATACGAGGAAAGCGTCGGGCGCATCGTCGACGGCGTGCGAGCCGGCAAACGCAGCGACAGCCCGTTTCATTTTCTTGCCGTATCGGAATCGGCTGACGATCAGCTGCGCTGCGCGCGCATTTGCGTTGCCGAAGAATATCCGGCCGCCGCGGAACCGGTCTGGCGGGGCGAGCGTTACCGCCACGACCGCATCCGCGTCGCGTACGTGTCGGCGGATCTCCATAGCCACGCCGTTCCCAATCTGATCGCGGGGTTGTTCGAGGCGCACGACAGGACGCGGTTCGAGATTACAGCGGTATCGCTCGGCCCGGAGCAGAACGACGCCATGAGGGCGCGCCTGAAAGCCGCGGTCGACCGCTTCGTCGATGTCAGGGATCGAAGCGACCACCAGGCCGCGGCGCTGCTGCGCGAACTGGAAGTCGATATCGCGGTCGATCTGCAGGGCTTTACCTGGGGTTGCCGGCCCGGGATATTCGCGCGGCGCGCGGCGCCGGTCCAGGTGAACTACCTCGGCTATCCCGGCACCCTGGGCGCGGATTACATGGACTACATCGTGGGCGACCGGCACGTCATCCCGCCCGCGCACGACGCGTGTTATTCGGAGAAGGTCGTCCGGCTGCCGGACAGCTACCAGGTCAACGACGCGAAGCGCAGGATCGCCGACTACACGCCGACCCGTGTCGAGCTGGGATTGCCGGAGGACGCCTTCGTCTTCTGCTGCTTCAACAACAACTACAAGATTGCGCCGCACGTTTTCAATGTCTGGATGCGATTGTTGCGCGAGACGGAGCGCAGCGTGCTGTGGCTGCTCGAGGACAACGAAGCCGCCGCGAAAAACCTGCGACGGGAAGCCTCGCAACGAGGCCTGGCGCCCGCGCGGCTGGTGTTCGCGCCGCGCGTCAGGATGGAAGAACATCTTTCCCGGCTGCGCCGCGCGGACCTGTTCCTGGATACGCGGCCGTACAACGCCCACGTCACGGCGAGCGATGCGTTGTGGGCCGGCGTGCCGCTCGTTACCTGCCAGGGCGGCACCTTCGCGGGGCGGGTGGCGGCCAGTCTGCTCAACGCGGCCGGCTTGCCGGAGCTGGTCACCACGTCATGGGAGGAATACCGGCTGCTCGCGCTGAGACTGGCTGCCGATCGTGAGATGCTCGCTGACTTGAGAAAACGGCTGGCGCGTAACCGGGCATCCTGCGCCCTGTTCGACACCGACCGGTTCCGGCGGCACATCGAGTCGGCTTACGCCACGATGCACGCGCGCGCGCAGCGCGGAGAGCCGCCGGCCAGCTTCGACGTTGCGTCGCTCGCATGACGAACGGCGCCGAAGATCGCAGATTGCAGGAGGCGCTCGCCTGTTTCCAGGCTCGCGACGCGGCTGGCGCCGAGCGCGCATGCGGAGAAATCCTGCGGCAGGCCCCCGGCCATGCCGGCGCGCTGCATCTTCTCGGTCTTGCACTCGTCGCGCAGGATCGCCCGCAGGAGGCGGTCGAGGCTTTTCGGCGGGCGCTGAGTCTCGACCCGGACAATGCCGGAGCGCATCTCAACCTGGGCAATGCGCTCGCAAGCTGCGACAAGCTCGAGGAAGCATTAGCCGGTTACCAGGCTGCGCTGGCGCTGGATCCCGGCCTCGCGGCCGCTCACTTTGGCGCGGGCAGGATGTGCAAGCTCATGGGGCGAATGGGAGACGCCGAAATGGCTTTTCGCTCCGCGCTCGCCATTTCGCCGGAGCTGGTCGACGCGCACTTCAACCTGGGCCTCGTGTATCACCAGCAGAAGAAACTCGATGACGCGGAGGCCTGCTTTCGCAGGGTCGTGGCGCTGGATCCGGGCCATCACGTTGCCCGGAACAATCTGGGCAGCGTGCTGAGAGCGCGAAAGCAGGATGAGGGCGCCATCGCCGTTTACCAGGAGGCGGCGAAACTGCACCCCCGGCACCCGGATGCCTACGTCAACCTGGGAAGCATCAGGTCCGACCAGGGCCTGTACGCCGAATCGCAATCATGGTTCGAGAAGGCGCTGGTTCTCGATCCCGACAACCCGAAATCCCGCGCCGGGCTGGGGAATGTGCTTTCCGCGCAGCAGTCCTGGGAGCTGGCGGGCGCGCAGTACGCACGGGCGCTGGCATTGGATCCGGATTTCGTCGATGCGAGATACAACCTGGGCCTGGTGCGGCTGTTTTGCCAGGATTTTGAACAGGGCTGGCCGGGGTACGAGCACCGCCTCGACTGCAAGCAGGTTCGGGCCGGCTTGAGGAAGGGCGCGCAGACGCTGGAACTGTACGAGCGGCTTCCCCGCTGGCGCGGTCCCTTGGAGGAGCCGCGGCAGGCGGTTGCCATCTGGGCGGAGCAGAGCATAGGCGACCAGGTGCTGTTCTCGACGTTGATCCCCGAACTGATCGCGGCCGGCGTGCCGTTCGTCTACGAGGTGGACCGGCGCCTGATGGCCGCGTACGAGCGGGCGTTTCCGGGGGTGGGCTTCGTGCCGCTCGGCAAGCCGCCGCTCGCGCCCTTGCAGCTGGCGAGCCGCGTGCTGCTCGCCGGGTCGCTGCCGCGCCTGTTCAGGCGCACGAGGGAAAGTTTTTCGCGGCAACCCCCACGGCTGCTCGGCGCGCTGCCGCAGCGCGTCGAACACTACCGGCAGTCGTTCGCCCGGCAGGGTCGCGGGTTGAAGGTAGCGCTGTCCTGGAAAAGCAAGAACGCCCGGGTGCGCCTGGGCCCGGACAAGAGCGCGCCGCTCGCGGCGTTCGAGCCCTTGCTGCGCCTGCCCGGCGTGGATTTCGTCAACGCCCAGTACGGCGACACGGCGGCCGAACGCAAGGCGGCGGAGGCCTCCACCGGCGTGCGGCTGCTGCATTTCGACGAAGTGGACTACTACAACGATCTCGAGGAGCTGCTCGCCCTGCTCGAGGCATGCGACCTGCTGATCACGACCAGCAACGCGACGGCGCATCTGGCGGGCGCGCTCGGCAAGCGCACCTGGCTGCTGTTTCCCGCCGACCGCGCGCCTTTTTACTACTGGGCGCACGGCGGCAGCCATCGCTCTCTCTGGTATCCTGCGGTGGAGATCGTCACCGCGCCCGAACTCCACGAATGGAAAACGCTGATCGAGCACGCAGCCCGCAGGCTATCGCGGGAGACGGCCTGATGCGAAGCCAGATCCTCCGGCATGTCGGATCCGATACAAGATAAATTGCAGCAGGCCCACGGCCGCTTCAACGCCCGCGATCTCGCCGGCGCGGAACGGCTCTGCAGCGAAATCCTGAACGGCGCGCCGCGCAATCCCGACGCGCTGCACCTGCTGGGCCTGGTGCGCCTGGTTTCCGGCAACGCCGCCGCCGCCGCCAGCCTGCTC
>CAZOQY010000086.1:9385-11594 GCA_964581835.1 uncultured Streptomycetaceae bacterium
GGGCGCTCGAAAGCAGGCCGCGTGATGCCGCCGTGCTGGAGAGCCTGGGCCTGGCGCGCATGACGCAGGGTGACGTTGCCGGAGCGGAGAAAGCGTTCCGGGAGGCGATCGCGGGCGGGGCGGGCGGCGGCCTTACGCACATGCGGCTCGGCATGACGCTGGGCGCCCAGGGCAGGCTGGCCGAGGCCGAGAGCGCGATGCGCGTGGCGGCGGAACGCGCGCCCGGCGACCCCAACGTGCAGATCAACCTGGGTAACGTCTGCGCCGCGCTGGGGCGCGCGGACGAGGCGCTGGCCAGCTTCCGGCGCGCCCTTGTCCTGCAGCCCGATAATCTTGATGCGTTGTACAACGTCGGCACGCTGCTGAAGGATCTCGGCCGGCACGAGGAAGCAGCGACAGCCTACGCCGCGGTGCTGGCAATCGATCCAGGCAACCCCGATACCCTGGTCAACCTCGGCATCGTTCAGGAACAGCTCGGGCGGCTGGACGATGCCATCGGAAGCTATCGCAAGGCGCTCCAGCGCGAACCGGGGCACGTGCATGCCCTCAGCAATCTCGGCAACGCGCTGCGTTGCCAGGGGAAACTGGACGAGGCCGCCGCGAGCTGCGAAAAAGCGCTGGCCATCCGGCCGGACTTCATCGACGCGGCGATCAATCTCGGCACGGTGCGCGCCGAGCAGGGGCGCTACCGGGACAGCCAGGCGCTCTACGAGCGCGCGCTGCGGGCCGATCCGCGCAACGCCGATGCGCACCGCAATCTCGGCACCCTGTTCAGGACCGAGGGCCGCATGGCGGAGGCGATCGCCCGCTACCGCCTGGCAATCGAATGCGCGCCCGGGCAGGCCGCGATACACGTCGATCTCGGCAACATCCTGCGCGATGGCGGGGACGTCGAGCGCTCGCTGATGGCTTACCGGAAAGCGATCGAAGCGGATTCGCGCCACGCGCCGGCCCACTACAACCTCGCCGAGACCTTGAAAGTGATGGGGCGTCTCGACGAATCGGTCGCAGCGTACGAGCGGACGCTCGCCATCCGGCCCGACGATGCCCAGGCGCTGGGCGGGCTGATACACGTGCGGCAGCACCTGTGCGACTGGAACGGGCTGGACGGGTTGTGGGAGCGGTTGCGCCGCGGGCTGGCGGCGCATTCATCCGATCGGGCCGGCCCGGGCGTTTCGCCCTTCAGCCTCCTGTCGATGCCCACCACCGCCCGGGAGCAGCTCGCCTGCGCCACGGCATGGGCGCAGAAGCACGTCGAGCCCGCCGCCGCAGCCCGCGCCGCGCCCGGTTTCGATTTTTCGCAGCGCAAGGCGCGCAGCAGTGCGAAGCTCCGCATCGGCTACCTGTCCTGGGGTTTTCACAATCACGCCACGTCGTACTGGGCGGCCGAGTTGCTGGAGCTACACGACCGCGGCCGCTACGAGGTTCACGCCTACGATTACGGGCCCGACGACAAGAGCGCGATACGCTCGCGCATCATGGCCGCCTGCGATCGTTTTACGGACGTTGCCGGCGAGTCGTACCAATCGACGGCGCGCCGCATCCACGCCGACGGCATCGACGTGCTGGTGGACCTTACCGGCTACACGCTCGGCGCCAGGCCGCAGATCCTGGCGTTGCGCCCGGCGCCGGTGCAGGTGAGCTGGTTCTATCCCGGCACGATGGGCAGCCGCTGCATCGATTACTTCATCGCCGATCCTCACGTGCTGCCGCCGCGCCTGGAACCCGAGTTCTCGGAGAGAATCGCGCGGCTGCCCGACTGCTACATGATCACCGACCGCCGGCGCGAAGTCGGTCAGCCGGTTCCCGGCCGGGAGGCCTGCGGATTGCCCGCGGACGGGTTCGTGTTCTGCTGCTTCAACCAGGCGTACAAAATATTGCCGGATACGTTCGCGTTGTGGATGCGGTTGCTGCAGGCCGTGCCGGGCAGCGTGCTGTGGCTGGCGGAGGCGAACCGCTGGAGCATCGAGAACCTCAGGCGCGAGGCCGCCGCCAGGGGCGTGGAGGGAGGACGCCTGGTGTTCGCCGGGCGCAAACCCATCGCCGAGTACATGGTCCAGTACCGACTCGCCGACCTCGCGCTCGACACGTTCCCTTACACGTCGCACACCACGGCCGCGGACGCCCTGTGGATGGGATGTCCGCTGGTGACCTGCATGGGCGAGACTTTCGCCTCGCGCGTGGCCGGCAGCGTCCTGATCAACGCCGG
>CAZOQY010000087.1:0-11521 GCA_964581835.1 uncultured Streptomycetaceae bacterium
GGTGGCCGAGCATTTCGAGCGGGTGGGCGACAGCCACATCTAGAGAAGCTTGGAGTGGTAGACCTTCCCGGCCTTTTGCGCCGCGTCCATCTTCTTCTTTTCTTCGAGAATTTCGGTGAACTGGCGCACGGCGTTGGAGAGGGTCGGCCAGCCGGTGTAGTGGCCGACCTGGATCATCACCTCGATGATTTCGCGCTTGGTGATGCCGAGGTGCATCGAGCTCAGGTAGTGAGAATGGTTGCCGCTGGGGCGCGCCATCGCGATGTTGGCGGCGAGGGTGACGAGCTGGCGCTCGCGCAGGGAGAGGCCGGGACGGCCCCACACGTCGCCGAAGAGGTGGCCGACCGACATTTCGTACATCTCTTCCGAGAGCGCTTTCTGGTTCAGCATCAGCTTCTCGCGTCCCATCTTCTTCAGCACCTTCATGCCGCGCTCGAAGCGGGCTTTGTACTCGCGGTTCTTCCTGGCTTTGGCCATCGGCGGTCTCACAGTATGGAATAACGGTTCGGCATGGCTGCCGCGGGACGACCGGCGATTCTTCCGCCGCCGGTTTTGTGTGATGATGTCATCCCCGCCATCACTGAGCAAGCGCCCCGAACAGGCGCGTCACGAGGAGGAGGAGTCACGGTGAAACCATTTCTGAAGGCCGCGTTCGCATCGTGGATGATCGCGGCGTTTCCGGCACTGGCGCAGCAGGACAAGCCGGCGGCCACGAGCGGCGATTACCCGAACAAGTCGATCCGGCTGGTGGTGCCGAGCGCGCCCGGCGGCGGCACCGACATCATCGCGCGCCTGATCGCCCAGGGACTCACCGACAGTTGGGGTCAGACCGTCGTGGTGGACAACCGCGGCGGCGCGGGCGGCATCGCCGGCATGACCATCGTGGCCAAGCAGTCCGCGCCCGACGGCTACACCATGGTGCTGGGCAGCGTGGGCCACATGACGTTCGCGCCCGCGATCGATCGCAACCTCGCCTACGACCCGCAGAAAGACCTCGCGCCGATCACGCTGGCCGCGGTGCAGCCGTTCGTCGTGGCGGTGTCGAACTCGCTGCCGGCGAAGTCCATCAAGGAACTGGCGGCGCTGGCGAAAGCGAAGCCCGGCACGATCAGCTACGGTTCCGGCGGCAGCGGCGCCGCGTCGCACCTGAGCGTCGAGCTGATGATGATCAACGGCGGCTTTTCCATGCTGCACGTGCCGTACAAGGGCAGCAACCCCGCGATCACCGCGGTGATGGCCGGCGAGGTGCAGGTCGCTTTCGCGGGCCTGCAGACGACGCTGCCGCACGCGAAGGCCGGCAAGCTGCGCGCGCTCGCGGTGACGGGCGCCAGGCGGGCGCAGATCGCGCCGGACCTGCCGACGGTCGCCGAGGCGGGAATCCCGGGCTATGCCTTCGACGTCTGGTACGGGCTCGCCTTTACAGGCGGCACGCCGCGCGCGATCGTGCGCAAGACGCACGTCGACGTGGTGAAAGTGCTCGCCGCGCCGGACGTGAGCGCGAAGTTCGCTCTGGCTGGCGTCGAGTCCGTCACCAATTCACCGGAAGCCTTCGCCGAGATGATTCGCCAGGAGATCCCCAAGTGGCGCAAGGTGGCGGTGGCGGCCAAACTCCGCGTTGATTGACGGCGGACGACGGACGGGCAATGGGGCAGCTGGACGGCAAGGTCGCGCTGATCACCGGCGCGGTGCGGCGGGGCGGGCGCGCCACCGCGCACGCGCTGGCGCGCGAGGGCGCTGCCATCGTCATCAACACGCGGCGCTCGCGCGACGAAGCCGAGAAAGTGAAATCGGAAATCGAGGCGATGGGGGGCCAGGCGCTGGTGTGTCTCGCCGACATCACCGACGAGGCCGCCGTTGCACGCATGGCGGGCGAGATCGGGCAGCGCTTCGGCCGCCTCGACATTCTCGTCAACAATGCCGCCGACCGCAGCGTGGTGCCATTCGAGCAGATGACCACGGAGCAGTGGCGCCACATCGTCGGCATCGCGCTCGACGGCACCTTCCTGTGCACGCGCGCGGCGGTGCCGTTCATGCTGAAGAACGGCTGGGGCCGCATCGTCAACATCAGCGGCGTCAGTCACTACGCACCGAGCTACAGCGGGCGCGCGCACGTCTCCGCCGCGAAGGCCGGGGTGGAGGGCTTTACCCGCGCGCTCGCGGCCGAGTACGCGAAGAAGAACATCACGGTGAACTGCGTGTGCCCGGGGCGCATCGGCGGCGACCGCGCCGCGAGCGCGAGCGAATTGCCCGATCCCACGCTGATCCCGCCGGTCGGGCATCTCGGCGTGTCCGAGGATATCGCCGGCGCGGTGCATTATTTCTGCCTGCCGGCGTCGAGCTTCGTCACCGGGCACACGTTGCACGTCAACGGAGGACAAGTCCTCCTGTAAGGTAAAAGGTAAAAGGGAAAAATGAAAAGGGCGGATTGCCCGGCGACTTTACTTTTCCCTTTTCCCTTTCAACTTTTCACTTGGTATTCATATGCCCGACAAGTCCGCCAACGTATCGCAGCCCAGAAACTGCAAGCTGATCGTCGAGAAGGACGTGAAGATCCCGTTGCGGGACGGGACGGTGGTGTACGCCGACATCATCCGCCCGGACATGGGGGGCGACGAGAAGTTTCCCGCGATCATGAACATCAGCGTCTACCAGAAGGACAAGCTGTGGATCCCGCCGGCGGATCTCGAGGAGAAGGCCAATCCCCTCATGAACTGGGAGACGGTCAATCCCGAGTGGTGGTGCCCGCGCGGCTACGCCTGCGTGCGCATCGATTCGCGCGGCACCGGCAAGTCTCCCGGCAAGTCGGACCCCAGCTCGTACCAGGAATCGCTCGATTTCTACGACGCGATCGAGTGGGTGGCGAAGCTGCCGTGGTGCTCGGGCAGCATCGGCACGCTCGGCATCTCCTACCACGCCAGTTCGCAATGGCGCGTCGCCAACCTGAACCCGCCGTCGCTGAAATGCATCATGCCGTGGGAGGGACGCGCCGACCAGTACCGCGACCAGGCCTATCACGGCGGCATCTTCTCGATGGGTTTCATCGGCAACTGGTGGTTGACGCACACCGCGCACCACCTGCTGGGGCGTCCGCGCAGCTACAACCCGGACGCGTTCCAGAACGACATGATGTGGAACTTCATGCGCAACGACCTCGACTCCGAGTGGTGGCGGGCGTGCAGCGCGCGCTGGGAGAGCATCAAGGTCCCGGTCTACAGCGTCGGCAACTGGGGCGGCTACTCGCTGCACTTGCGCGGCAACACCGAGGGCTACATGAACGCCGCCTCGAAGCACAAGAAGCTGCGCATCCACACCGGCACCCACTTCCATCCGTTCCACTCCGAGGAAGGGCGGCTCGACCAGTTGCGCTGGATGGATCACTGGCTGAAGGGCAAGGACACCGGCATCCTCGACGAGCCGCCGGTGAAGCTCGAGATCCGCACCGGCGGCAGCCATAAGCCTTACCCGTTCCGCGCCGAGAACGAGTGGCCGCTTGCGCGCACGCAGTGGACGAAAGCGTACCTGAAGATCGAGCGGGAACAGGGCCCAGAAGAGACGGCGACTGAAGGTACTTTCAGCACCGAGGCGCCGAAAGCGACGGGGAAGGTGAGCTACCCGGCGACGGCCGTCACGTCCGCCGGCGTCGCGTCCGGCTC
Organism: uncultured Streptomycetaceae bacterium; assembly: GCA_964581835.1. GTDB lineage: Bacteria > Pseudomonadota > Gammaproteobacteria > Burkholderiales > SG8-41 > SG8-41. Next base: position 3,654 of record CAZOQY010000087.1, read on the forward strand.
CTCGCTGTCCACGACACACGGCGGTGCCGGCCGCCTGGGGGTCGCGTTCGAGACCGAACCGATGGGCGAAGCGAAGGAAATCACCGGACCGATCGTGATGAACCTGTGGGTGTCGAGCACCACCGAAGACATGGATGTCTTCGTCACGCTGCGCAACATCGGCCCCGACGGCAAGGAAGTGCACGAGGTCGGCCAGCACGGCCAGCCGGTGCCGCTCACCAAGGGCTGGCTGCGCGCGTCGCACCGCAAGCTCGACCCGGAGAAGTCGCTGCCGTACCGCCCGTTCCACCCGCACAACGAGCGCCGGTGGCTGACCCCGAACGAGCCGGTCGAGCTGCAGATCGAGATCTGGCCGACCTCGATCGTGCTCGGCAAGGGGCACAAGCTGCGCGTGGACGTCCAGCCGCGCGACGGCGTCGGCAGCGCGCCCTACACGCACTATCACGCCGATTACAACGCCGGGGCTATCAATACCCTGTACTCGGGTGGAGACAAGCCGTCTTACTTGCTGCTGCCGGTTATTCCGGCCAAGAAATGATGCAATGACGGAGCACTAACTCTACTGATTTCAATTGGTTATGCCGCCATCCGGCGTGATGGATTTAAGTTTCCCACATTGGGGTTTACTATACCCATAATGGGAAAGAAGAAAAGGCCCAACCGGAAGGCGGATGCGCGGTTATACAGCCTTGCCGATGCCTTGTTCTCGAAGGTCCAGCAGCGGGTTCTGGGAGTCCTGTTCGGGAATCCGGATCGCAGCTTCTTCGCGAGCGAGGTGATCGCGCTCGCCGGCACGGGAACGGGCGCCGTGCAGCGCGAGTTGATGCGGCTTGCAGCGACGGGGCTGGTGACCGTCAAGCGCATGGGCAGGCAGAAGCATTACCAGGCCAATCCAGCGACTCCGGTATTCACCGAACTGCGTGGGCTGGTCGCGAAGACATCCGGAGTGGGCGACATCGTTCGCGCCGGCTTACTGCCGTTGCGGGACCGGATAATTGCCGCGTTCATTTACGGCTCGATTGCCAAATCCGAATACACTTCGACGAGCGACGTCGACCTGATGGTGGTGAGCGACGAGCTGACCTACGGCGACGTATTCGGCGCGCTGGAGGAGACGGCGAGACAGCTCAGCCGCAAGGTGAATCCGACGGTCTACACGCGCAGCGAATTCCAGGACCGGCTGAAGCAGGAAAACGCCTTCATCACGCGCGTGATGGCGCAGCCCAGAATATGGCTGATCGGAGACGAGCATGCCCTCCGCGCTGGATAATCTGGCCGGGCCGGACAAGGCGCTGCGGAAGGAGCCGCCGGACGCGAAGGAGTTCTCAGGATTGAAGCGGTCGGCACTGGCCCGCCTTCGGGATGCCGGCAAGGCGGACAACTCGCTGGAGAGCCGCTTCGACCTCGGCTACAACGCGGCGCACGCGCTGAGCCTGGCCGCCTTGAGATGGCACGGCTACCGGGCGACGAACCGCTATATCGTGTTTCAGGTTCTCCCGCATACTCTCGGTCTGGGGCCGGAAGTGTGGCGGGTATTGGCGAAGTGTCACGATATCCGCAACCTGGGCGAATATGAAGGCGATCTGAACGTGGACGAGCGGCTGGTCACGGACCTGATAGCCGCGTGCCGGGCAGTGGCGGACAAGGTCGAACAGTTGGCGCCACTGCCGGAAAAATAACTCGAAGGAATTTCAGCAGCCGTGTCTGCACTTAACTGGATCGGCAAGGAAGCGGAGGAAGAAGGATGAGTGAGTACAGGAGCGAAGTCAGGGATGGAATGCGCATCGACTGGGACGTGCCGATCCGCATGGACGACGGCGTGGTGCTGCGCGCGGACGTGTTCCGGCCGGTAGCGGAGGGGAAATACCCGGCGCTGGTGAGCTACGGGCCGTACGGCAAGGGCCTCGCGTTCCAGGAGGGCTACAAGACGGCGTGGGAGATCATGTCGCGCGAGAATCCCGACGCCGTCGCCGGCACCACCAACCAGTACCAGAACTGGGAAGTGGTGGACCCGGAGAAGTGGGTGCCGGACGGCTACGTCTGCGTGCGCGTGGATTCGCGCGGCGCGGGCCGCTCGCCGGGCTTTCTCAGCCACAACGACGCGCGCGAGAACCGCGATTTCCACGACTGCGTGGAATGGGCCGCGGCGCAGCCCTGGTGCAGCGGCAAGGTGGGGTTGAACGGCATTTCCTATTACGCCAGCAGCCAGTGGCGCTGCGCCGCGTTGCAGCCGCCGCATCTCGCGGCAATCTGCGTGTGGGAAGGCTGGGTGGATTACTACCGCGACTCGGTGCGCCACGGCGGCATCGCCTGCACCTTCCGCAAGCACTGGCAGGACATGCAGGTGAAGACGGTGCAGCACGGCCGCGGCATCCACGGGCCGAAGAGCCGCGTCACCGGCGAGCTGGTGTGCGGTCCCGAGACGCTCTCGGACGAGGAACTGGTGAAGAACCGCACCGACATGTGGGAGGGAGTGCTGAAGCACTCCCTTATCGGACCGTACTATCAGGAACGAACCGCGGATCTTTCCAGGGTAACCGTTCCACTACTCTCCGCGGCGAACTGGGGCGGGCAGGGGTTGCACCCGCGCGGCAACTTCGAGGGTTACATGCGCGCCAGCTCGAAGCAGAAGTGGCTGGAGGCGCACGGCGGCTCGCACTGGGCGCCGTTCTACACCGACTACGGCGTGAAGCTGCAGAAGCGCTTCTTCGACTATTTCCTCAAGGGGGAGCAGAACGGCTGGGACAGGCAGCCGCGGGTCACGCTGCAGGTGCGCCACCCGGGTGAAAAATTCGTCGAGCGCCACGAGAACGAGTGGCCGATCGCGCGCACGAAGTGGACGAATTTTTATCTCGACCCGGACGGGATGCGGCTTGCGCCGACGCCGCCGGCTTCCGACCGGTCAGTGACCTACGACGGGCTCGGCGAGGGGGTGACTTTCTCGACGCCGCCGCTGGAGCAGGAAACGGAGATCACGGGGCCGATCGCCCTGAAGCTGTGGATTTCCTCCTCGACCGCCGACGCGGACATCTTCGCAGTCCTGCGCGTGTTCGATCCTTCAGGCAGGGAAGTCGTGTTCCAGGGCGCGCTCGATCCGCACACGCCGGTTGCGCAGGGCTGGCTGCGCGCCTCGCAGCGCAAGCTCGACCCGAAACTGACGCTGCCGTACCGCCCGTATCACACCCACGACGAGAAGCAGCCGCTCGCGCCGGGCGAGGTCTACGAGCTCGACGTCGAGATCTGGCCGACCTGCGTGGTGGCGCCGAAGGGCTACCGCGTCGCGCTCACCGTCCGCGGCAAGGATTACGAGTGGGAAGGCGAGGCGACGACGCTGTCCAACATGAAGAACCCGATGCGCGGCTGCGGGCCGTTCGTGCACGACGACGAAACCGACCGGCCGCCGGCGGTGTTCGGCGGCAAGGTCACCTTGCACGCGGGGCCGAAGCGGCCCGCGCACGTCCTGTTGCCGGTGATCCCGCCGAAAAAGTGACGGTTACTGCTTCGCGCTGACGCCGGCGGTCTTGACCAGCGCGGCAACGCGCTTCCTCTCGTTGCGCCGGAAGTCGTCCAGTTCCTTGCGGCCGCCCGCGATGACCTCGATGCCGAGCGTCTTCAGCTTCTCGCCGAATGCCGGGTCCCTGATCCCCTTCACCACTTCCGCGCTGGCTTTCGCGAGCACCGCCTCGGGCGTGCCCCTGGGCGCGACGATGCTGTACCAGCCGAACATCGCGTAGCCCGGCACCACTTCGCCGATGGCGGGTACGTCGGGCAGCGCCGGCGAGCGTTTCGGCGTGGTGACGCCGGTCGCCCGCAACCGGCCGGCATCGATCTGGGGCCGCGCGGCGGGGTAGACCGCGTAGGTGAGTTGCACTTCGTTTGCGAGGGTATCGGAGATGGCCTGCGGCACGCCCTTGTAGGGCACGTGCAGCATGTCGGTCCCGGTCATGTTCGTGAACATGACGCCGGACAGGTGCTCGGACGCACCGGTGCCGGCCGAGCCGTAGCGCAGCTTGCCGGGCTGCTTCTTCGCCAGCGCGATCAGATCATTGATGTTCTTTACCGGCAGTTGCGGGTTGACCAGCTGGACGAAGGGTACCGTGCCGATCATGGCGATCGAGACGAAGTCCTTGTCGAGGTCGAACTTGAGATCGGTATAGACCGAGGTGGCGACGAACAGCTGCGAAGTCAGCATCATCCAGGTGTAGCCGTCGGGATTGGCGCGCAGGGACAGCTCCGCGCTGATGACGCCGGCCACGCCGGGGCGCGAATCGACCACGACCCGCTGGTTCCAGGCGCCATAGAGGTGGTCGGCCATGAGCCGCGCGATGATGTCCGGGCCCGAGCCCGGCGCGCTGCCGATGATGAGCCGCACCGGCTTGTCCGGGAATGCCGTTTGCGCGGCGTGCGCCGCCGGCATCGCCAGCATTATCGGGAAAACGGCTGCTGCAAGCAGCCTGCCGGTCATCCTTCCGTCTTCATCCTTCATCCTTCGGCCAGCACGCATCCCGTTCCTCCTTATTGATATTCGAGCCGTTGCCGTTTCCGCCGCGGCCCCGCTACGGCATCTGTATCTTGCCGCCGCCCGGCAGTCCCCCGCCGGGAAGCCCGCCCATGCCACCCTGGGGCACGACGATGGAAGAGGCCTGCTGGCGGCGCAGCTCCTGCAGGTCCTTCATGGTGCGCTCGACCGCTTCCTTGGCGCCGTCGGCGAAACGGGCCACCGCCTCGGTGAGGCTCTGCCCCTCGAGTTCGAAGTTGATCGGCAGGGTGCCGACGCTGGTCATGAGCTGCGCTTCGCCGATATAGAGCACGGCGCGGCTGGCGTCGTTGGTGCCGTCGCTCTTCACCGGCGTCAGCATCCGTATCGTGCCGACCTTGCGGTCGGTGATGATTTCTTCCCGGTAAAGGGACTGCGGGTCCATCGTCGGATCCCCGGCCCGCTCGTCTGGTCTGGTGGCCATTTCTGTTCCTCGATTGGAATCGTGTATCAGGCGCAAGCGTAGCAGAAAAGGAAATCGCCGGGTTACGCCCGGCGATTTACTAAAGGTGGTTCTCGATCGCGTCAGCCGCCGCGCGCGCGCCGTCTTCGTTGGCGATATCGTCACCTGCGGCGCGCGCGCGCGAAGCGTAGGCCCGCGTCGCGAGCAGGGCCTCTAGTTCGTGCGTCATGACGGAATCGGTCGCCCGGCCGAACGGAATGCTGCGGCCGACGCCGAGACCGATGGTGCGGCGTGCGTTGTCCGGCTGATCGAACGCGACCGGCACGATCAGTTGCGGGCGTCCCGCGGCCAGCGCCTGCGCGAGGGTGCCGATGCCGCCCGAATGAACGACCGCCGCGGCATGCGGGAAGACGGCCGAATAAGGCAGGTAGTCGAAGACCTTGACCGTTTCCGGCACGGTGCCCAGTTTTTCGGGCGGCGCGCCCGTCAGCAGGATCGCGCGCCGCTTCAATTGCCCCGCGGCGGCGATCGCCGCGCGCCAGAAGTCTCCCGCGACCATCACGGCGGAGGAACCGAGGCCGAACACGATGGGCGGCTCGCCCGAGGACAGAAACGCTTCCAGTCCGGCCAGCTTGCCGGCGTCACCGGCGCCGCCGTCGTAGCGCGGGAAACCGCATGTGATCGTGTTGGCCGGCCAGTCGGGCTGGGGCGCGGCCAGCATCCCCGAGAACAGCGCGAGGTGCAGCCGCGACGAGAACTGCCCTTCGAATTCCGCCAGGGCGTCCGTCGGCGGCAGTCCGAGCTCGGCGCGGAATTCGCGCAGCGGCTGTTCCCACCGCCTGACCATCGCGCGCGGAATGCCGAATACCCAGCGATAGGGCGCGACGCCCAGCTTGCGCACCCACAGCATCCACGACGCGGCGGGGAACAGGGACGGGTCGTGAGCCGAGAACATCGTCATTGGCGACAGCGCGGTCGAGGCCCAGGGCAGGCCCGTCTTCTGCGCGAGCAGCGGGCCGGCGAAAGTCAGCGGGTGCGTGACCAGCAGATCAGCGCCGCGACAGGCGCGCTCGAGGTCCTCGTAGCTCTCGCGCAGATGCGGCATGAACATCTCGCGCACCATGAATTCCGGCCCGCGCCACGGATCGACCAGCTTCTCCATGATCGCGGTCTTGTCGCCGAACCCGGCCATGGCGGGGCGCATCGGCGCGAAGCCGACGCCCGCCGACTCGACGTTCTCCCGGTATTCCTCGAATGTCGCGATCAGCGGCCGGTGGCCGCGCGCCGCGAGCTCCCGCGCGACGGCGACGTAGGGATGGAGATCGCCCAACGAGCCGAAGGTGGCGAAGACGATGCGCTTGCCGGTCACGTGTCGATCGTGGGTCGCGAGTCACGCTTTCGGCGCGTGACGTCGCAGCGCCGGCACGCCCGGTCGCCCGCTGCGCCGGCGCTGCTCGAGGATGAATTCCGCCAGCAGTTCCGCGTCGCGCTTGCGCGGCGAGGTGCGGCGCGTGACCAGAACGAGCGTGCGCGCGGGCGCGGGCGTGGCGAACGGGCGCGCGACCAGTTTCATGCCCTTGAGGACGCCGGCTTTCAGCATCAGCTCGGGCAGCAGGGTCACGCCGAGCCCGCCGTCGACCATCTGGATCAGGGTGGGGATGCTGGTCGCTTCCACCTTGGCGTCCCAGGCGCCGCGGCGCGGGCCGCAGGCGGAAATCGCGTGGTCGCGCAGGCAGTGGCCTTCTTCCAGCAGCAGGACCTCGCCCGTATCGAGCTTGCGCAGGGTGATCTCCTTTTCCTGCGCGACGGGATCATCCTCGCGCGCTACGAACCAGAACTCGTCCTTGAACAACTCGCGCACGTGGAGGTCGGCGGTGTCGTAGGGCAGCGCGATGAGCGCGACGTCGAGGCTGCCCGCGCGCAGGCGTTCGAGCAGGTGGCCGGTCAGATCCTCGCGCAGGTAGAGCTTCAGCGCCGGATACGTGCGTCGCAGCGGCGCCAGCACCTCCGGCAGCAGGTAGGGGGCGATCGTCGGGATGACGCCCAGCCGCAGGGGGCCGGTGAGCGGCGCCAGCGCGCTTTTCGCGATCTCCGCGAGGTCGTTTGCCCCGGCGAGCAGTTCCCGGGCGCGCGCGACGACTTCCTCGCCGACGGCGGTCATGCGCACGTGGCGCTTGTCGCGCTCGACGAGTTGCGCGCCAAGCACGTTCTCGAGTTCCTTGATTCCGGCCGACAGCGTCGACTGCGTGACGAACTGGGCCTCGGCCGCGGCGCGGAAGTTGAGGCGCTCGGCCAGTTCGACCAGGTAGCCCAACTGGCGCAGGGAAGGGAGGGCGGGCATGGGGATGCTCCGGTCATGTTTCATCGAAAATATCGATTAGTCTAACCCAAATTACTCGCTGGAACGATTACCGGAGGTTGGGCACACTGTGGCTCGTGCAGTTACCCCAACCGTTCGATCACACAGGCCTGTCATGAAAAAGCTGCAGGATCTTGCCGTCTCCTGGGCGAAACGCCCGGGGTCCGCCGCGCTGGTGGAGATGCTGGCCCTGTACGCGCAGAGCAAGTAACGAACCGTCTGTCCCGATTACCCAGAGGAGCATAGCCATGAGCAACGAGAAAACAGCAGCCAAGTGCCCGTTCAATCACGCCGGCGGCGGCACCACCAACCGCGACTGGTGGCCGAAGCAGCTGCGGGTCGATCTCCTGCACCAGCATTCCTCGAAATCCAGCCCGCTGGACGGCAAATTCGACTACGCCGAGGCGTTCGGCAAGCTCGACTATTTCGCGCTGAAGAAGGACCTGCTCAAGCTGATGACCGATTCGCAGGACTGGTGGCCGGCCGACTTCGGCCACTACGGTCCGCAGTTCATCCGCATGGCCTGGCACGCCGCCGGCACCTACCGCACCGGCGACGGCCGCGGCGGC